>NCBR01000029.1 GCA_002279285.1 Acidobacteria bacterium 37-71-11 | reverse complement strand
TGCTGGCGGTCAACGGCCGCGAGCTCTCCGCCGCCGACGAGCTGTACAGCTTCTTCCTCGAGACCGCGGGGAAGCAGACCGTGATCCGGGTCGGTCCGACCGCAAACGGCAAGGGCGCGCGCGACCTCACCGTGGTGCCGGTGGCGAGCGAGCGCGGCCTGCGCCACCTCGCCTGGATCGAGGGGAACCGGCGCAAGGTGGACGAGCTCTCCGGCGGGCGGGTCGCCTACGTCTACCTGCCGGACACCGCGGGCGGCGGGTACACCTCGTTCAACCGGTACTTCTTCGCCCAGGTCGGCAAGCAGGCCGCCGTGCTCGACGAGCGCTTCAACCACGGCGGCGAGCTCGCCGACTACATCATCGACTACCTGCGGCGGCCGCCGATGAGCCGCGTGATGACCCGCGAAGGCGAGGACTACACCGAGCCGGTGGAGTCGATCTACGGGCCGAAGGTGATGATCATCAACCAGTTCGCGGGCTCCGGCGGAGACGCGATGCCGTGGTACTTCAAGAAGGCCGGAATCGGCCCGCTCGTGGGCGTGCGAACGTGGGGCGGTCTCGTCGGGATCGGCGGCTACCCGGTGCTGATGGACGGCGGCCGCATCACCGCGCCGCGGTGGGCGATCTACGGCCTTTCCGGCAAGTGGGAGGTGGAGAACGAGGGGATCGCGCCCGACATCGAGGTCGAGCAGGACCCCAAGCTCGTGCGCGATCGAGGTCGAGCAGGACCCCAAGCTCGTGCGCGAGGGGCACGACCCGCAGCTCGAGCGGGCGGTGCAGGCCGTCCTCGAGCTGCTCGCCAAGAACCCGCCCCCGACGTTCGAGCGGCCGGCGTACCCGGTGTATGAGCACCCGCTGCCGCAGTGGCCGAAAGGATCCAGCTAGGCCGGGCACGCGGCTCCCGCAGGCGATACGGCATGTCCCGTGGGGCGGGCGCCTCGCCCGCCCTGCGGGAACCGGAGGACTGAAAACGGTTGGGCGCGGCTGAGGGCAGCCGCGCCACGGGGAAGCGATCCGCTCCCCGGCGACGAGCGCGACCGCGCGCCCGGCGGTCGCGCTCTTACCGGTGGTTTGCTACCGTGCGGGCCTGGCGGTGGTCGTGCGGGCCGCGGGGCCGAACGTGGTGGCCGGCGGGACGCTGGAGGACGCATGAAGAAGGCACTGAGCGGCGCGGTTCTCGTCCTGGTCTTGCTGGCGGCGCAGGCGTGGCCCGCGCTCGCCAAGGCGATCACGATCACGATCCTGCACACCAACGACATGCACGCCCACGTCGAGGAGTTCACCCAGCGCGGGCACGAGATGGGCGGCTACGCGCGGCAGGCGACCCTGATCGAGCGCTTCCGCGCCAGCGACCCCAACCCGATCCTGCTCTCGGCGGGCGACACGTTCCAGGGAACTCTCTACTTCAACGTCTACCACGGACTCGCGGACCTCGCCTTCATGAACTACGCCGGGTACCAGGCGATGGCGGTCGGCAACCACGAGTTCGACCGCGGCTCGGCGGTGCTCGCCCGCTTTGCGAGCCTGGCCCGCTTCCCGCTCCTCGCCGCCAACCTCGACGTCAGCGGCGACAAGGACCTTGCCGCCCTGATCAAGCCGTATACGGTCCTCGAGGTCGGTGGCGAGCGGGTCGGGATCGTCGGCGCCATCACCCCCGAGCTGCTGCGCATCAGCGTCCCTGGGCCGGAGGTGAAGCTGAAGGACCTGCTGACGAGCGTGCAGGGCGCGGTGGACAAGCTGACCCGGGCCGGGGTGGACAAGATCATCCTGCTGTCGCATATCGGCTACGACGCGGACAAGGCGCTCGCGCCGCAGCTGCGCGGCGTGGACGTGATCGTCGGCGGGCACAGCCATACCCTGCTCGGCACGGTGCCGGGCCTGCCCCAGCCGGCTGGCCCCTACCCGACCGTGCTCAAGGACCTGGACGGCAACACGGTCCTCGTCGTGCAGGCGTGGGACTGGGGCAGGGTGCTGGGCCGCATCGAGGTGAGCTTCGACGACGCCGGTCACGTGGCGAGCTGGGCGGACGCCCTCCCGGTGCCGGTCGTGCCATCGGTGCCCGAGGACCCGACGGTGAAGAGCATGGTGGCGGCGTTCTCACTGCCGCTCGCCGCCGCGCGCGACCAGATCGTCGGCCACACTCTCACCGGCGTGGCGAGGACGAGGGTCACGCCGCGGCACGCCGACAACCCGATGGCCGACGTCATCACCGACGCGATGCTGGCGGCCACGGAGAAGGCCGGTTCGGTCGCCGCGTTCGTCAACTCCGGCGGCGTGCGCGCCGGCCTCGAGCCCGGGCCGATCACCTACGGCGAGGCGGTGACGGTGCAGCCGTTCAACAACACGCTGGTGCAGCTCGACCTCACCGGCGCCGAGCTCAAGGCGATGCTGGAGGAGACGCTCGGCGGACTGCCGGAAAACGGGTCGGGCCTGCTCTTTCCCTCGCGGGGCACCTCCTACGTCATCGACATCGGCAAACCCGCCGGCGAGCGCGTCGAGGACCTCGAGGTCGGCGGTCAACCGGTCAAAGCCGGGGCGACCTACCGGATCACCGTGCCGAGCTTCATCGCGGGCGGGGGCGATGGCCACTCGCTGGCGAAGAACGCCAGAGGTTACCGCTACGACACGGGGATCCTCGACATCGACGCGTTCGTGGATTTCCTCAAGGCCCACGACCCGATCAACGGCCAGCTGGAGGGGCGCGTCTCGATCGTCGGGGCTCCTGCGAGAACCCGGAGGGAGCGATGAGATCGCGCGCTGCAACGTGCGTGGTCCTGGCGTCCATCGTCGGCTGCGGCGTGGCCGCGGCGGCCGCCGCCGGCGCGCTGCCCCGGCCCGATCACGTCATCGTGGTGGTCGAGGAGAACAAAAGCTTCTCGAGCGTCATCGGCAACCGGGAGGCGCCGTACATCAACGAGCTCGCAGGTCGCGGCGCGCTCTTTGCCCAGTCGTACGCCATCGTCCATCGCGCTGTTCGCCCAGTCATACGCCCTGCTCCACCCCAGCCAGCCGAACTACATCATGCTGTTCGCCGGCTCCAACCTCGGCGTCAAGGGTGACGGCGTCCCCAAGGTGCTGCCGTTCTCCGCGCCGAACCTCGGCGCCGAGCTGATCGCCGCCGGGCTCAGCTTTCGGGGCTACTCGGAGGGCCTTCCGGGGGCCGGATTTCGCGGCAAGAAGGCGGGCGACTACGCCCGCAAGCACAACCCCTGGGTGAACTGGCAAGGCGCTCCGGCCAACGCGATCCCCGCCACGTGCAACCTGCCCTTCACGGCCTGGCCGACCGACCTCGACCGTTTGCCGACGGTGGCGTTCGTGATTCCCAACTTGCAGCACGACATGCACGACGGGACGATCGCGCAAGGCGACGCCTGGCTCAAGGCGCAACTCGACGGGTACGTGCGCTGGGCGGCGGCCCACAACAGCCTGCTTGTCTTCACGTTCGACGAGGACAACGGGCACGAGGGCCAGCGCATCCCGACGTTCTTCGTCGGGCCGATGGTGCGGCCCGGCCGGTACGAGCAGCGCATCACGCACTACAACGTCCTGCGCACGATCGAGGAGTTCTACGGCCTGGCGCCCTCCGGCGCCGCCGCCAACGCCACGGCCATCGACTTCTGCTGGCAACCCGCCGCGGGCCGCTGACGGGGTTTGCCCGGGCGCCGCGGATCGCACAGTCATGATCGAGGTCGGCTCAAAACGCCGCCGCTGCTCACAATGATCGAACCGGTACGCCCCACGGCGGGTTCACCGGACTCGGGAGGCGTCACATGAACCAAGAGTTCTTGACCAGGATCGAGGGGTACCGGGCGTGGGCGGTCGAACTGCAGCGCGGCCTGACGGCGATCCCCGCCGTGTCGCCCGCCAGCGGCGGCGAGGGCGAGCTCGACAAGGCGCTCTGGCTGCAGGCCGAGCTCGCCAAGCTCGGGTTCGACGAGGTGACGCGCCTCGACGCCCCCGACCCTTCGGCCAAGGGCGGGGTGCGGCCGAACCTCGTCGCCCGCATCCGGGGCGAGGTCTCGGCACGGACGGTGTGGATCATGTCGCACCTCGACGTCGTGCCCCCCGGCGAGGCGGGCCTGTGGACCGGCGACCCGTACGTGCTCCGCGTCGAGGGCGGTAAGCTCGTCGGGCGCGGCGTCGAGGACAACCAACAGGCGGTCGTCGCGAGCCTGCTGGTGGCGCGCGCCCTGCTGGAGGGCGGCGTCCGCCCGCCGGTGGATCTGGCGCTCTTGTTCTGCGCCGACGAGGAGAACGGCTCGGAGTACGGCGCCGAATACCTGGCCGCGCACCACCGCGGGTTATTCGGGCCGCACGACATGTTCCTGGTCCCGGACGCCGGCAACTCCGAGGGCTCGCTCGTCGAGGTCGCGGAGAAGTCGATCTGGTGGCTCAAGGTGCGGACCGTCGGCCGGCAGTGCCACGCCTCGACGCCGGCGCAGGGCGTCAACGCGTTCCGCGCCGCGGCGGACCTCGTGACCCGCCTCGGGTCCCTGGCGCAAACGTTTCCTCAAGCCGACCCTCTGTTCGACCCCCCGGTCTCCACCTTCGAGCCCACGAAGAAGGAGCCGAACGTCCCCAACATCAACACGATCCCGGGTGAGGACGTGTTCTACCTCGACTCTCGCGTGCTTCCCGGGGTGCCGCTCGCGGAGGTGGAAGCCGAGGTCCGCCGCCTGGCCTCCGAGGTCGAGGCGGCGCACGGGGTGACGGTTGCGCTCGAGGACGTGCAGCGCGCCGAGGCGGCCCCGGCGACCAGCCCTGACGCGGAGGTGGTCCGGCTCGTCGTCCAGGCGGTCCGCGAGGTGCACGGGGTCACCGCGCGGCCGCAGGGGATCGGCGGCGGGACCGTGGCCGCCATCTTCCGGCGCATCGGACTGCCGGCGGTGGTCTACTCGAAGCTCGACGACAGCGCGCACCAGCCAGATGAGTACTGCCTCCTCGACAACCTGATCGCCGACGCCAAGGTGTTCGCCGCGGTCGTGATGGCGTGCTCGACGGACCCGGGCCCCGTGATAGACTGAGCCGGCTTCAGGAGGGGTTGGAGAGACATGGGTCAGCGCGGCGGCGCTCCAGAGCGGTGGGGGACCATCCGCGGACATGTCATTGTGTCCTGTCTTTGGTGTTCTTCGAGTCGACCCAGCCTGCGATGAACGCCCGCCCCCGCGTCCTGCTCGTCGACAGCAACAGCGATGACCGCGCCCTTGCTGCGCTCGTGCTGCGGCGCGAGTTGCCGGACGTCGAGGTGGAGGAGGTCGCCGACGGGATGGTGCTGGCCGACCGCCTCCCGGTCGGGGGGTTCGCGGCGGTGGTCACCGAGTACCGCCTGGAGTGGGGCGACGGGCTGCAGGTCCTGGAGACGGTCAAGAGCCTCGCCCCCGACTGCCCCGTGGTGTTCTTCGCCTCGGAGGGAAGCGAGTCCGTCGCGGCGCACGGGCTCCGCCACGGTCTGTCGGCGTACGTGGTCAAGGGCAGCGCCGGCTACGTCGAGCTGCCCGCGGCGGTGCGGCGGGTCATCGAGCGCACCGCCGAGCAGCGCGCCTCGCGCGAAGGGCTGGCCCTGTTCCAGCGCTTGACCGAGGAACTGGCGCTCGGCACGTTCTCCGCCGTCGCCGACGGACGGCTGACCGCCGCAAACCACGCCCTTGCAAACCTCCTCGGCGTCGAGAGCGAAGAGGCGCTCATCGGCCGCAACATCGCCGAGTTCCTCTCGGACGCGGCGCTGCAGGCGCAGGTCCTGGCGAGCCTTAGCCGCGGCCGGACGTTGCGCGACCTCGAAGCCGGCGTGCGCCGCCCCGACGGCGGCCTGGCCTGGGTGCGGATGGCGCTCTGGCCGGTGGTGGACCCCGCCCAGGGGCTGGTGCGCTTCGAGGGGGCGGTGGAGGACATCACCGGGCACCGCAAGGCCGAGCGCGAACTCTCCGAGCGGGCGGCGGCGCTGGGGCGCTCGAACGTGGACCTGCAGCAGTTCGCGTACGTGATCTCGCACGACCTGCAGGAGCCGCTGCAGCTCATCAGCCGGTACGCGCGCCTGCTCGCCTCCAACGGCGCGAGCGCAGCGGGCGGCGACAGCAAGCGGTACGTCACGAACATGGTCCAGTGCGCGGACCGGATGCAGGTGATGATCAACGACGTCCTCGCATACTCCCGGGTGGACACGCAGGGGCGTCCGTTCCAGTCGGTGGACCTCGCCGAGGTCGTGCAGCAAGCGATCGCGAACCTGAAGGCCGCGATCGACGAGACCGGGGCGCAGGTCAGCTGGGACCTGCTGCCGGTGCTGGCCGTGGACGGCGCCCAGATGGTGCAGCTCTTCCAGAACCTGATCGGCAACGCGCTGAAGTTCCGCCGGGAACGGCCGGCCGTGCGCATCTACGCCGTCGAGGACGCCGACCGCGTCACGTTCGCGGTGGCCGACAACGGGATCGGGATCTCTCCGGAACACCTCGAACGCGTCTTCGGGATGTTCCAGCGGCTGCACACCGCCGCCGAGTACCCCGGCACCGGGATCGGCCTGGCGATCTGCAAGCGGATCGTCGAGCGGCACGGCGGTAGGATCTGGGCCGTTTCGGAGGTTGGGCGCGGCTCGACGTTCTGTTTCACGATTCCGAGAGTCCTCAAACCGGTGTCCGGCGGGGTGGCCCCGGAGACGAAGGGTTGAAGGGATGGACGGCGTGACCAAGCCCCTGAACGTGCTCCTGATCGAGGACAGCCCCGAGGAGGCCGAACTGATCCAGGTGATGCTGGCTCAGTCGCGCCGGGAGGTGCTGCACGTGCATCACGTCTCCCGGTTGGCGGACGGCCTGGCGCGCCTCGCCTCGGACCCCGTGGACGTCGTGCTGCTCGACTTCTCGCTGCCGGACTCGAGCGGCCTCGTCTCGTTCGAGAAGGCGCGGAAGGTGGCGCCGCATGTGCCGATCGTGATCCTCACCAACCTGGACGACGAGGAGACCGCGCTCTCGGCGGTGCGCGAGGGAGCGCAGGACTACCTCGTCAAGCGTCAGGTGGACAACGAGCTGCTGCTGCGCTCGATCCGGTACGCGATCTCCCGCATGCTCGTCGAGCGTGCGATGTGGGAGAGCGAGGAACGCTACGCCCTTGCGGTCAACGGCGCCAACGACGGGATTTGGGACTGGAACCTGACGACCGGCAGCGCGTACTTCTCGCCGCGCTGGAAGACGATGCTCGGGTTCCGCGCGGACGAGATCGGGAACTCGATTGAGGAGTGGTTCTCGCGCGTGCACGCCGACGACGGCTCGGGGCTGCGCAAGGCGCTCGACGCTCACCTCGCGGGCACCGAGCCGCACTTCGAGCACGAGCACCGCATCATCGGGAAGAACAAGGCGGCGATCTGGATGCTCGCGCGCGGCCTGGCGGTGCGCGACGCCGCCGGCAAGTCCACGCGGATGGCGGGCTCGCTCACCGATATCACGGCGCGCAAGCGCGCCGAGGAACAGCTCCTCCACGACGCCCTGTTCGACGCCCTGACGCAGCTCCCCAACCGCACGCTCTTCCTCGACCACCTCGGCCTCGCGATGGAACAGTCGCGGCGGCGGAAGTCGTCGATCGTGGCGTTGCTGTTCATCGACCTCGACCGCTTCAAGAACATCAACGACTCGCTCGGACACAGCGTCGGCGACGAGCTGCTGGTCGAGCTTGCCCGCCGCCTCACCCAGTTCCTGCGGCCGGGGGACACCGTGGCCCGGCTCGGGGGCGACGAGTTCGCGATCTTGCTCAACGACATCCACGGACCTGGCGACGCCACGCACGTTGCCGAGCGCATCCAGGACCTGATCCGCGAGAAGCTCGTGATCGGCGGCCGGGAGGTGTTCACCTCGGCGAGCATCGGCGTGGCGCTCTCCAATCCGGGGTACAGGACGCCGGAGGAGATCCTGCGCGACGCGGACACCGCGATGTACCGCGCCAAGGCGGCCGGACGCGGCTGTTACCAGGTGTTCGACCAGACGATGCACCGCAGCGTGGTGGCGCTGCTCAAGCTCGAGACCGAGCTGCGCCAGGCGGTGGAGAAGAACCAGTTCGTGATGCACTACCAGCCGATCGTCTCGCTGGTGGACAAGCGGATCGTCGGGTTCGAGGGGCTGGTGCGTTGGCGCCACCCCGAGCGCGGGCTGGTGAGCCCCACGCGCTTCATCGCCGTGGCCGAGGAGACCGGGCTCATCGTGCCGATCGGCTGGTGGGTGCTGGAGCAGTCCTGCCTCCACGCCCGCGAGTGGCAGGAACTCGTTCCCGCCGACCCGCCGCTCTACGTCAGCGTGAACGTGTCCGGCAAGGTGGTGATGCAGCCGGACATGTACGACCGGGTGGTGGCGATCCTCGAGAAGACGGGCCTGCCGCCGACCTCCTTGCGGCTGGAGATCACCGAAAACGTGATCATGGACCACGGCGAGGTCGCGCTCGGGAAACTGGCGCAGTTCCACAGGCTGGGCGTGCAGTTCTCGGTGGATGACTTCGGCACGGGGTACTCGTCGCTCTCGTACCTGCAGCGCTTCTCGTACGACACGCTCAAGATCGACCGCTCGTTCATCTCCGGGATGGACACGAAAGGGGACGCCTCGGCGATCGTGAAGACGATCGTGACGCTCGCCAACATGCTGAACATCAGCGTGGTCGCCGAGGGGGTAGAGACCGCGGTGCAGCTCGAAAGGCTGCGCGAGATCGGGTGCTCGCACGCGCAGGGGTTCTGGTTCTCGCGGCCGGTGGACCGCGCGGCCACGCAGGCGATGCTCCTGCAAGCTCCGATCTGGTAAGCCCCAGCCGCGGGCGGCGCGGCCGGCGGGCCGGCGCGCTTGGTATACTTCGCTGTACGGGGCCGAAAGTTTCTCTTCGCGGCCGAAGGAGCCGATCATGCGCACTCATCCCCTGACCCTGGTGGCGCTGGCCACGCTCTGCACAGCGGTCGCTGCGTGCAACCACGAGCCGAAGCCCGACCACAAGGGCGGCTTTATGGTGCAGGGCGAGAAGGTAATTGAACTTCCCGCCGTGAGCGTCGAGACGCAGTTCACGTCCGAGGGGTTCGCGCTCAACTACTTCAACGGCGAGCCGACGGCGACGGTGCGCACCGGCGACTACTTGATCCTCTACGGCGACTACAAGCCGTACGCCCTCACCGCCTACAAGCACGGCGCCGGCTTCTACCAGCAGGACTCGTCGAAACCTTCCGCCTCCGACGCGATCACCGTGGGGCCGATGAAGGGCGAGAAGGAGATGTTCAAGGTCCGCTTCACCAAGCCGCTGCCGGCCGGTGTCTACCTGCTCGAGTGCACGCTGGGCAAGGGCAGCATCGGCTTCCCGTTCCGGATCGAGTAGCGGCCAGCCGGCGCAACCGCGTCGCAAGGACGCATCGCTGCACCCGCGCGCGGGCCGGGTCGGGCTATGATCCTCGTTGAACGATGGCTGCCGGCATCACTCGCGCGGACGTACGTTCGGCGGCGCTCTGGTTCGCCGGGGCGCTCGCGCTGTACGTCGCGACCGGCGCTCGCGGCCTCGTCTGGGCGGACTCCTCCAAGCTGACGCTGTACGCGATCTCCGGCTATTTCCCCAGCCTCAACCCCGGCGACCACGCCGGCTGGACGGTTCTGGCGTGGGCGTGGCTCCACCTTGTCGGGGGCAACCCAATCGTCGCGGCGCACCGGCTCTCGGCCGTTGCGGGGGCGCTTGCGGTCGGACTGCTCGCCGCGCTGGTACGCGCTCGCGGCGGCGACCGCGAGCGGGCTGCCACCGCCGCAGCGTTGCTCCTCGTGGCCCTGCCGATGTGGTGGGCCGCAACGGTGGCCGAGACGTACGCGCTCGCGCTCGCGCTCGCGTTGGGGGGCGGCGTGGTGCTTTTGAGCTCGATGCGGTGGTGGCGGTGGTGGGTCACGGGCCTGCTGTGGGGCCTGGCACTGGCGTGCCACGCAATGGCGATCTTTCTGCTCGTGCCGCTGGCCTGGGAGGCGGGGGGCCGGAGGGCGTGGCGGTTGCTGCCTGGCGCAGTTGCGGGCTCGGCGCCGGTCTGGCTCGCGATCAACGGCGGGGGGCCGCCCGACCCCCTCACGGCGTTCGCCGCGAGCGGCGGCTCGACGTGGCGCTGGCACTGGGAGGCGTTCGTTGCGTTCGCCCGGGCGCCGCGAGGCCTCGCGGTTCTTGCCGCGATCGTTCTCTACGGATTCGGGGCCATGGGCATCGCTGCACTGTGGCAAGGGCGGCGTGACGGCCGCGGCGGCGCGGCATGGGGCGTGAGCCTGGGCGCACTCGCCTTGCTCCTCGCCACCTACGCGCCGTACCGCCTCCATCTGATGGCGATTTTCCTGGTTGTCGGGGCACTCGTGGCGCTGCCGGTGCGCCTCGGAGCGATCGCACGCGGCGCCGCTGTGGCGGTCCAGGGGCTCGTTTACCTCGCGGTCCCCGCGGCGCTGACGATCGCGGGGTGGCAGGATCTCGGCGTGCGGGTCCTTCCGTTCCGCAACAACGCCTTTTACTTCCTCTGTCCGCTCAAGGGGTTACCGGGCGCAGCCGGCGGCTGGGGACCCGCGACGCTGCTTGACCCCGGCACGGAGCGCTACATGGCCGCTATGGGTGTGTGTGCCCCGCTGGGCGCAACGGTCATTGCGGACTTCAACCCCGGGGCGCCGCTGCGCCTCGCCCAGGTCGCCCGCGGCTGGCGGCGCGACCTCGAAATCCGGCCGGTTGCGGTCGACGTGGCGTTGAGCGCGGCAAACCCGGCAGCGGCCCTCGCCGGGGAGATTGGCCGCGCCCTCGAACAGGGCCCGGTGATGCTGGCCGACACCTACCGGCCGTACTACCGGATGGACGAGCTTGCGGCACGTTTCCGGTTCGTGCCGTGCCGAGTCGGGGCTCTGGTGCGCATCGATGGCGGTGGCCGATGATCGAACCGACCCCCGACTGGGCGTTCTCGGATGCGGACCGCGCCGCGATGGCTGCAGCCCTCGTCGAAGCGGCGACCGCCCAAGCGGCCGGCGACGTGCCGGTGGGGGCGGTTGTGACCGACCCCAATGGAACGGTGCTGGCGCGCGCGCACAACCGGCGCGAGGCGGACGGCGACCCCACCGCGCACGCGGAGATCCTGACCCTGCGCGCAGCGGCCAGCGCGCTCGGGAGTTGGCGGCTGGACGGGTGCACGCTGTTCGTCACGCTCGAGCCGTGCGCGATGTGCGCCGCCGCCGCTGTCGCCGCGCGCCTGGCGTGCGTGGTCTTCGCCGCGTCCGACCCGAAGGCGGGGTTCGCGGGGTCGCTCGGCAACCTCCTGGAGGACCCGCGCCTCAACCACCGGGTCGCGGTCCGCACCGGGCTCATGACCGAGGAGGCGGCCGCGATGCTGGCGAGGTTTTTTGCAAAGTTACGCGACCGCGGGTAGACTCTCGCTCCCGGTGCGGAGAGGTGCCGGAGTGGTCGAACGGGACGGTCTCGAAAACCGTTGACCCCCTCACGGGGGTCCGTGGGTTCGAATCCCACCCTCTCCGCCAGCAGGAACCTGGGGTGCGTTGCCGGCGCACCGGAGTGACAGAACGACGGATGATCGTGGTGACGCGGAGAGGTGTCTGAGTGGCCGAAAGAGCACGCTTGGAAAGCGTGTGTACGGGTAACCGTACCGCGGGTTCGAATCCCGCCCTCTCCGCCATGCCACGCGGTTGTGCCGACGGCGTGTCTCGCTCCGGCGAGCGCCGTGGGAAGCAAGGAGCCCGGGTCCCGCGCGACGGTGCCCCCCGAACCTCGTCAGGCCCGGAAGGGAGCAGCGATAAGGGGAACGCAACGGGCGCCGCGGTCCCCCCGGGCTCCTTGCTTCGCCACGGCGTAGCTGCCGTGGATCGTGGTCGGTTGATCGTGGATCGAGAAGACGCTCGTCTCGAACCACGAACCACGAACCACGATCCACGTTGGTGGGGGCGGGCATGACCGGGTACCAGGTCCTCGCGCGGCGCTGGCGGCCGCAGCGTTTCGAAGACCTTGTCGGCCAGGACGTCGTCGTGCGCACCCTGCGCAACGCCCTCTCGTCCGGCCAGATCGCCCACGCCTACCTGTTCTCGGGCCTGCGCGGGGTCGGCAAGACGACGGTCGCGCGCCTGCTCGCCAAGGCGCTCAACTGCGAGAAGGGGCCCACGCCGGATCCCTGCGGTGAGTGCGGCGCCTGCCAGGACATCGCGGCCGGCTCCTCCCTCGACGTGCTCGAGATGGACGCCGCCTCCAACCGCGGGATCGACGACGTCCGCGAGTTGCGCGAGGTGGCGCGCGTGCTGCCGGTGCGGGACCACTTCCGGGTCTTCATCCTCGACGAGGCGCACCAGCTCTCCAAAGACGCCTTCGCCGCGCTGCTCAAGATCCTCGAGGAGCCGCCTGCGCACGTCGTCTTCATCCTGGCCTCGACCGAGAAGGACAAGTTCCCGGCCACGATCCTCTCCCGCTGTCTGCAGATCGACTTCCGCCCGATCCCGGCCGACCTGGTCGCGGCCCGCCTCACCCAGGTGGCCGGGAACGAGGGGTTCGAACTGACGCCGGGCGCGGCGCAACTCATCGCCCGCGCCACCGAGGGCTCCCTGCGCGACGCGCTCTCGCTGCTCGACCGGGTGCGGGCGTTCGCCGAGGGCGCGGTCGACGAGAACGCGGTTGCCGAGGTGGTCGGGTTGCCGCCGTTCGAGGTCGTGCTCGCGCTCTGGCGCGCCCTCGAGGGCGGCGACGTCGCCGCGGCGCTCGGGCTCGTCCGCGCCGAGGAGCGCTCCGGCCGCGATCCCGCGGCGCTGTTCGAGCAGTTGGTGCAGCTCCTGCACGCCCTCCTGCTGCTGGCAACCGACCCCACCGCACAGGCGCCGTTCCCGGACGCCCACCGGCCGGCGATGGCCGAGAGCGCCGGCCGGCTGGGACCGGCGCTGCTGGTGCGCCTGCTCGCGCTCGCCCTCGAGGGGAAGGGGCTCGTTGCCGCCGCCGAGAAGCCGGGCGTGGCCGTGGCGGTGGCGATCGGACGGCTGGCGCTCTGGCCGCGGTTGCAACGGGTCGAGGCACTGCTCGCCGGCGAGCCGGCGCCTGGGGCCGGCGGTGCACCCGCGCCGCCCTCGCGGTCGGCCCCGCCGGCATCAGCCGCGTCGCCGGTCGCGGCGGCCGGTTCGCCGGGCGCCCGCCTGGCCGCGGCGCTGGAGGCGATGGGGGAGCATCTGCTCGCGGGCCGGGTCGGGGCGGTGCGCGAGGTGGCGGTCGCCGGCGACACGGTTGTGCTGCGCTGCGGCGGCCTCCCCGCGTCGACGCGGAAGTCGCTGCGCGAGGCGGTCGAGACGCTCGCCGCCGCGGTCCGCCGCGCCGGCCTCGGGGAGCGGGTCGAGGTGGACGAGAACGGCGCCCCGGCCGGCCGGCGCGACCAGACCCTGCGCGCGCGCGTCGAGGCCGACGAGGGCGTCCAGCGCGTGCTCGAGGTGTTCGGCGGCAGGGTGGAGAGCGTCGAGGAGAAGCCATGAACGTCGCAAAGCTGTTGCAGCAGGCGCAACAGGCGCAAGCCCAGATGCAGAAGATGCTCGGTGAACTCGAGGTCGAGGGCTCGGCCGGGGGCGGGCTGGTGCGGGTTCGCCTCTCCGGCCTCAAAGAGCTCAAGGGCGTCACGCTCGACGCCAAGGCGCTCGCCGGCGAGGAGCCGGGCCTCGTCGAGGATCTGATCGTGGCCGCCTGGCAGGAGGCCTCCCGGCAACTCGAGGAACGCTCGCGCGAGCTGCTCGGTCGGATGGGGCTGCCGGCCGGGATGCCGGGCATGTTCTGATGGAGTTGCGGCCGCCCGCGGTGCGCAAGCTGCTGGAGCAGCTCGAGCAGCTCCCGGGGGTGGGGCCGCGCACGGCGACGCGTATGGTGCAGCATATGGTGCGCGTCCCCGAGCTCTCCCGGCACCTTGCCGGCGCTCTCGCCCACGTCGCGGATGCCGTGCACCACTGCGGCACCTGCTTCCTGCTCACCGAGGAGGACCCCTGCCCGGTCTGTCGCGACGAGAGCCGTGACCGCACCGTCATCTGCGTCGTCGAGGACCCGCTCAACGGCTGGGCGGTGGAGGCGACGGGGGAGTTCCACGGGCTCTACCACGTGCTCGGCGGGCCGCTCGACCCGCTGCACGGGATCGGACCCGAGGAGCTCACGATCGCCGCGCTGCTGGAGCGCGTGCGTTCGGGGGCCGTGCGCGAGGTGATCCTCGCGACCAACCCGACGGTCGAGGGGGAAGCCACCGCACACTATCTGGCGCGGGCGCTGCGGCCGACGGGGAGCGGGGTGAGCCGGATCGCCTTCGGGTTGCCGGCCGGAGGCGAGATCTCCTACGCCGACTCCGTCACGCTGACCCGGGCGCTGGCCGGGCGGCGGGGGATGGATTGACGGAAAATTGAAGGATATACTCGATATTTGATGAGCGGAGGCGGACAGGCATGACGATGTTCGGGTCGAACCTGGTCTTGTACGAGGAGGAGTTCGACCGTATCAACGCGGTCCTCGCGCGGTTGTGGATGGACGCAAACGCGAAGATCGTGTTCCTCGTCGATAAGAACGGCCAGCAGATCGCCGCGAAGGGTGATCTCGACAAGGTCGACGCCACCTCACTCGCCTCCCTCACGGCCGGCAACGTCGCGGCCACCGACGGCCTGGCGAAGCTGATCGGCGAGAAGGAGTTCTCGATCCTGTTCCACGAGGGAGAGCGGGACAACATCCATATCTCCATCGTCGGGCAGAGACTGATCTTGGTGCTGATCTTCGACGAACGTTCGTCTCTGGGCCTCGTTCGGCTGCGTGTCCGCAAGGCGGCCGCCGAGCTCGAGGAGGTGCTGACACAGATGGCGTCCAAGGCGGCGGACCAGGGCGAGGCCCCGGCGTCGCCATTTGCCGAGATCACCGACGACGACATCGATGCCCTGTTCACCGAATGAGCTTCATCAACTACGCCTCGCGGGAGATCAACTGCAAGATCGTCTACTATGGTCCCGGCTTGGGCGGGAAGACGACCAACCTGCAGTACGTCTACGAGCGGACGAACCCCCAGAACAAGGGCCAGCTCATCTCGCTCGCCACTGAGACCGACCGCACCCTGTTTTTCGACTTCCTCCCGCTCGACCTCGGGAGCGTGCGCGGGTTTCGCACCCGCTTCCACCTGTACACCGTCCCGGGCCAGGTGTTCTACGACGCGTCGCGAAAGCTGATCCTCAAGGGGGTGGACGGGGTGATCTTCGTCGCCGACTCGCAGGAAGCGCGGATGGACGCGAACCAGGAGTCGCTCGACAACCTCAAACACAACCTGCGCGAGAACGGCTTCGACCTCGGCCTGATCCCGTACGCCCTGCAGTTCAACAAGCGCGACCTGGCCGGCGCGGTTCCCTACGACGTCATGCTGCGCGCCCTCCAGATCAAGGGTGAGCCGACGTTCGAGGCGGTGGCGCCCAAGGGGATCGGCGTCTTCGAGACGCTGAAGGCGGTCGCCAAGCAGGTTCTGCAGGAACTGTCGAAGAAGTAGGCGCGGCGACGCTTTGCGCGGCGCCAGGCGTCACGGCTACCATTGCCGTGATGGAGGTGACGGCGTGAGCGTCGCGGCGGTAGTCCTGGCGGCCGGCGAGGGCAAGCGGATGAAGACGGCCACGGCCAAAGTGCTGCACGAGGCCGGAGGGCGGGCGCTGGTGGACCACGTGCTGGATGCGCTTGCGCCGCTCGTCCCAAGGCCGCTGGTGATCGTGGTCGGTCACCTGCGCGACCAGGTCGAGAGACACCTGGCGGGACGCGAGGCGCTGTTCGCGGTGCAGGATCCGCCGCGCGGCACCGGCGACGCGGTCGGCCGGGCGCTGCCGCTCCTGCCGCGGGAGGGCGAGGCGCTGGTGCTCTCCGGCGACGTGCCGCTGATCGGGTCGGAGACGCTCGCGGCGCTGGTCGAGTTGCGGCGCTCGCGCGCCGCCGCGGCGGCGCTGGCGACGGCGGTCCTCCCCGATGCCGGCGGCTACGGCCGCATCGTCCGCGGTGCGGACGGCGACGTGACGGCGGTCGTGGAGGCGAAGGACGCGACCGGGGAGCAACGCGAGATCCACGAGGTCAACGCCGGGACGTACGTCTTCGACCTCGCCGCACTGCGCCTCTCCCTCGTCGGGCTCTCGCCGGCCAACGCCCAGCAGGAGTACTACCTCACCGACGCGATCGGCATCCTGGCTGCACGGGGGATGCGGGTGGTCGGGCTGCCGCTTGCGGACCCCGCCGAGATGGCGGGGGTCAACTCGCGCGCCGACCTCGCCGAGGTCCACCGTCTGCTGGGCGCGCGCGTCATCGTCGCCCTGCAGGGGGCTGGCGTCACGGTGCTCGACCCCGCCACGACCTGGGTTGACGCCTCGTGCGCGGTCGGGCGCGACACGGTGCTGGAGCCCGGCGTGCACCTGCGCGGCGCCTGCCGGATCGGCGGCGGCTGCCGGATCGGCGCCCACGCCGTTCTCGAGGACGTCACGCTTGGGGACGGGACCGCGGTCCCGCCGTTGACGCACCGTCGCGGCGATTAGGATGTTCGGGCCGGCCGGCCGTGAGCCGGCCGGGTCTGTCTGAGTCTGGAGGGCGTATGTGCGGGATCGTCGGGTACGTGGGCCCGCGCGAGGGCGTGCCGGTGGTCCTCGAGGCGTTGCGCCACCTCGAGTATCGCGGCTACGACTCCGCGGGCATCGCGGTGCACTGCGGGGACCGGCTGGCGGTGTTGCGGGCGGCTGGCAAGCTCTCGAACCTCGCCGAGAAGGCGTACACGGCCGGGCTCCGCGGCCACCTCGCGCTCGGGCACACCCGCTGGGCCACGCACGGCGCGCCGGTCGAGCGCAACGCCCACCCCCACACCGATGAGAGTGGCCGGGTGGCCATCGTCCACAACGGCATCATCGAGAACTTCCGCGAGCTCAAACGCGAGCTCGAGCGCGCGGGCGTGCGCTTCTCGTCCGATACCGACTCGGAGGTGATCGCCCACCTGCTCGCGCGTGCCGGCGGCGACCTGACAGCGGCGGCGATCGCCGTGCGCTCCCGGCTGCGTGGCCAGTACGCGGTGGCGGCGATCGCCGTCGGCGACCCGGGAACGGTGGTCGCGTTTCGCAACGGGCCGCCGCTCGTGGTGGGGCTCGGCGAGGGGGAGAACCTCGTCGCATCCGACCCCGCCGCGGTGATCGCGATGACGCGGCGCTGCATCCACCTCGAGGACGGCGATGTGGCGGTCGTCCGGGCGGACGGCGTCACGGTCCTGGACGCGTCCGGGAGCCCGGTCGAGCGGGCGGTCGTGACCCTCGACTGGGAGCCCGGCGAGGTCGAGCGCGGCGGGTTTCGCCACTTCATGCTCAAGGAGATCCACGAGCAGCCGGGCGCCGTGTCCGAGACGCTGCACGCGCTCTTCCCCGACGCCGGCGCGCCGGCGCTCGCCCACCTCGGCCTCGACGCCGCGACGCTGCGACGCTTCACCGCGGTGCGGCTGGTCGCCTGCGGCACCTCGTGGCACGCCGCCCTGGTCGGCAAGTTCTACCTCGAGCGCCTGGCCAGGGTCGCGTGCGAGGTCGAGTACGCCTCCGAGTTCCGCTACCGCGAGCCCCTGCTCTCGTCCGGCACGCTGGTGGTCGGGATCACTCAGTCCGGCGAGACCGCCGACACGATCGCCGCGATGCGCCTGGCTACCGGCGCCGGAGCGTCGCTCGCGACGGTCTGCAACGTGCGCGGCTGCAACGTGCGCGGCTCGCTCGCCGAGCGCCTGGCGGCGTTCCGCCTCGGCACCCACGCGGGGCCGGAGATCGGGGTCGCCTCGACCAAGGCGTTCACCACCCAACTCGTCGCCCTGCTCGCGCTCGCGCTCGCCTGGCGCGACGCCAAGGGGCTGCCCGCCTCCGAGACCGGGGCGCTGCTGGAGCGCGCCTGGGCGCTCCCCTACGACATCGAGGGCGCCCTCGGGCATGCAGGCGAGCTGGCGGCCGTCGCGGACGAGCTGCAGCACGCGAGCGACGCCCTCTACATCGGCCGCGGCGCGCTCTACCCGCTCGCCCTCGAGGGGGCGCTCAAACTCAAGGAGATCTCATACCTGCACGCCGAGGGGTACCCGGCCGGCGAGATGAAGCACGGCCCGATCGCGCTGCTCGACGAGAACTTCCCGGTGATCGCGCTGTGCCCGGCCGGGGAACTCGCCGAGAAGGTGCGCTCCAACATCGAGGAGGTGCGCGCGCGCAAGGCGCCGGTCTACGTGATCGGGGACGCCACCGACGCACGCCTGATCGAACTCGCCCGCGCCGTCATCCCGCTCCCCGCCCTGCCGTGGCCGCTGCAGCCGATCGTGGCGGCGGTGCCGCTGCAGTTGCTGGCGTATGAGGTGGCGGTGCGAAGGGGGTGCGACGTCGACCAGCCCCGGAACCTCGCCAAGTCCGTCACCGTCGAATAGGGCGTCGCCGTCGGCGTCGCCGGCGTCGGACCATCTGCTGCGTTGGACTCGGCGGATCGGATGCTCACGTAGCCTCCGGCTACGCTCCGCTCCTCCCGCCTCGTCCGCCTTGCATCTGGCCCAACGGCGGCGACGCGGCTACACGCCCCAAGCTTGGAGGCCCTGCCTGTCGTTGGGCTTGTCGTCTTCGAGGGCGGCGCGAGAGGCTGCGCGGCCTGCGGCCGGCGCAGCCGGTTCGGACCACGACCCACCACCCACGAACCACGGCGTTAACTCGTCGCCGCTTTTCCTGCTAGCCTCACGCGTGCACGCAGGAGACGCGCGCCTGCAGTTCCCGACCGACGCTCCGGCCGTCCGGCCCGAGCCGGCTCGCGGAGGGTTCATGCTTTCGCGGCGGACGACCCGCCTGCTGTTGGGGCTGGTCCTCCTGCTCGCCGCGGCCACCCGCCTGGCGAACATCCCCGGGGTGTTCGTCGGGGGCCGGGTGCTGATCTGGGACGAGGACAGCGCCTACCACTGGCACCGCGCGTCGCTGGCGGCCGCGCGCTACCCGAAGGTGCACACGTTCGACTGGTACACGAACTACCCGACCGGGGCGCGGATGATGTGGCCCGTCGGTTTCGACCTCGCTCTGGCCACCGTCGTTCGCCTGGTGGGGTTGGTGAGCGGCGGCCGCATCCCCCCGCTGGTGGTCGGGGTTCTCTTCGACCCCGTCCTCGGTGTCCTCTCGGTGCTGGCCATTTACTTCCTCGGCCGGGAGTTGGGGGGCCGGGCTGCGGGCCTCGCCGGCGCGGCGATCGCCGCGGTGCTGCCGATCCTGACCGGGTACTCGATGGTGGGACGGATCGACCACCACGCCATCGAGCCCGCACTGGCCGCGCTCCCCCTCGCCCTGCTCCTGCACGGCGTGCGCGCGACGTCCGACCGCGGGCGCAGCCGCACCGCCGCCGGGCTGGGGGTGCTGTTGGCGGCGGAGATCGGGGTGTGGCCGGGAGCGATCGCGGCAGGGGTGCTGGCGGCCGCCTCACTGGCCGTGGTCGCGCTCTGGCCGCCCCGCGGTTGCGACAGGGAAGCCCTCGTCGCTTTTGGGAGACGGACCTTCGGCGTGGCGGCGCTCGTGATCCTGCCGATCGTGCTGGCTCACCCGTGGGCTGCGGTCGGGAGTTTCGCGTACTACGCGCCGACGTGGCTGCAGCCGCTCGTGTTCGCCGCGTCGTGGCTGAGCTTTGCCTTGGCCGGCAGCTCGCTGCGGCGCCGGCCGGCGAGCAGGGGGGCGCTTGCAGCCGCCCTGCTGCTGGTGCCCCTGGTCGTGGCGGTGACCGGCGTGGCTCTCTCCCCCGGGTTGCGGCACACCGCGGCGTCCGTCCTCGGCTACCTGGACCGCGGCGACGTTCAGATCAGCCAGGTGTTCGAGTCCTACCCGTTGTTGAACTTCGGGCTGGGTACCGCGGTGCAGCAGTACGGCGTGATGGCGGTGGCATTTCCGGTCCTGCTCGTCGCGCTCGGCGTTTGCGGCTGGCTGGCCACCCCCGGGGGGCAGTTGGGGGCCAGAATTGCGCTGCTCTGGTTCGTGGTCACGGCCGGGATGGCTCTCGGGCAACTGCGGTTGGGCTCGCAGTTCGCGCCCCTCTGGTGCGCACTCTGGGGCGCGGCGTGGGCGTACGCCGTCCGGCGCGTCGAGCAACGGGCGGGACACCACGGCACGGTCCGTCTCGCCGCCGTCCTCGTCGGACTCGCGATCATGGTGCCGACCCTGCGCCTCCACCACCTCACCGATCGGCCGCCGCAGGGGGATCTGGTCCGCAGCCACGACGCGTTGGTGTGGTTGCGCGACCATGCCGCCAGTCCCGGTGATGTCAACCAACCTGAGGTGCGGCCCCGTTTTGCGGTGATGAGCCGCTGGGAGTGGGGCAACTGGCTGATCACCGTGGCGCACCAGGCCAATATCGCCAACCCCTTCGCCCAGGCCGAGGTCCACCTTCGCGGCGTCCGCGCCGCCGCCGCGTTCTTCCTTGCCACCGATCCCGCCGGGGCGGTGCACCAGCTCGAGCAGCTCGGGGCGCGCTACGTGCTAGTGACGCCGGTGTTCTACGAGATCGAGGACGTGGCCAGGCAACTCGGAAGCCGCGCGCCGCGCTTGGTTGTGGCGCACTCCGGCGCCTCGTTGCAGCCCACGCCGGCGTTCTACGCCACGATGAACAGCCGGCTGCTCGTCTTCGACGGTCTCGAGGTTCGCCTCGAGGGGAAAACGCTGCCGCCGCTGCGCCGGCTCCGCCTCGACTTCGAGTCGGCGGCGGAAGGCACCGAACCCGGCTGGGAGGGGAGTTTCTGCAAAGTTTTCGAAGTCGTCCCGGGGGCCCGGATCGAAGGCACTGGAACCCCGGGCGAGCGAGCCGACCTCTGGCTGTACCTGGTGACCAACCGGGGGCGGCATCTGACGTACCACGACCGCAGCACCGCCGGCGCGAGCGGCGGCTTCGAGTTCACGGTCCCGGCCGCCATGGCGGGCGAGGACGGGGCCGTGCGTGCGCTCGGCCCCTACCGGATCGTCGCGGGTAGTCGCGAGGCCGAGGTGGCGGTGGCCGAGTCCGATGTCGCGGAACGGCGGACGGTCGGCATCGGTCCCGAGGCGTGGCGGGCCGCGGCGGTCTCTCCGGCTTCGCGCTGAGCCCGGGGCCCCGGGGCCGCGGCGCACGGTACAATCACCGGTTCCTGGGAGGGGCGTTGGACCGACTTGCGAAGTTGCTCGCGGACCTGGACGAGGACCAGAAGCTGGCCGTGATGCACGGCGAGGGTCCACTCCTCGTGGTCGCCGGGGCGGGGTCCGGGAAGACGCGGGTCCTCACCTACCGGATTGCGGCGCTGCTGGCACGCGGCCTCGCCCAGCCGCACGAGGTGCTGGCGGTGACGTTCACCAACAAGGCGGCGCGCGAGATGGCGGAGCGCGTCGAGCGCCTGGTCGGCGGCGGGCTGCGCGGCGGCTTCGTCGGGACGTTTCACCGTTTTGCCCTGCAGCTCCTGCGCAACCACCCTGCCGAAGCGGGGTTGTCGCCGCGTTTCGCCATCGCGGACGAGGACGAGCAGCGCCAGGTGCTCGACCGCGTCCTCAAGCGGCTCGACATCCCCGCGACGCGGTTGTCGGTGCGGGCGGCGCGCTCGCGCATCTCCGCGGCCAAGAACGCACTCGTCGGGCCGGAGGCGCTCGCAAGCCGGGCCCGCGGCGACGCGGAGCGCCTCCTCGCCGAGGTCTACGAGGCGTACGAAGGGGAGCTGCGCGCGGCCGGAGCGGTGGACTTCGACGACATGCTCACCGGTGCGGTGGCACTGCTCGAACGCCACGACGCGATCCGCAAGTCGCTGGCCTCGCGCTTTCACTGGCTGCTGGTGGACGAGTACCAAGACACCAACCTGGCGCAGGCGCGGCTGGTGCGGCTGTTGGGAGGTAAAGCTCCGAACCTGACTGCGGTGGGCGACGAGGACCAGTCGATCTACCGCTGGCGCGGGGCCGAGGTCGAGAACATCCTCGCTTTCGAGGAGGCCTACCCGGGCGCGCGGGTGGTGACGCTGGGGCGAAACTACCGCTCGACCGAACCGATCCTGCGCGCGGCCGCGGCCGTCATCGAGCGCAACCCACGGCGGCGCCCGAAGCGACTCTCCTCCGAGGTCGGTGCGGGCGTCCCGGTGACGGTGTACCTGGCCGCCGACGAGGCCGACGAGGCCCGCTTCGTCGCCGACGAAATCTCCCGCCTGCGCGCCTCGGTGCCTGCAGGGGAGATCGCGGTGCTGTTCCGCGTCAACGCCCAATCGAGGCCGTTCGAGGGGGAGATGGTGCGGCGCGCGATGCCGTACGTGGTCGTCGGCGGCACCCGGTTCTGGGAGCGCAAGGAGGTGCGCGACGCGCTCGCGTACCTGCGCCTGCTGGTGGCCCCCGACGACGCGCTTGCGTTCCGGCGCGCGATCCACGTTCCGGCGCGCGGGATCGGGCAGGTTGCGATGGACCACCTCGAAGCCGCCGCGGCGACGCTCGCGGCCGCCCTCCCGGAAGCGGCGCGCCGACTCCCCGAAGCGCTCTCGCCGCGGGCACGGCAGGCGCTCGCGGAGTTCTTCGCGCTCCTCGACGCGCTGCGTGCGCTCGCGGGCAGCGTCGCGCCGGCGGAAGTCGTCCGCGAGCTGCTGGAGCGCTCGGGCCTGGCAGCGCAGTACGCCTCGGGCGATGAAGACGACAGCTCGCGCCGCGCCAACCTCGACCAACTCGTTGCGGCCGCTGCGGAGGCGGCCGAGCGGGGCCTCGACCTCGTCGCGTTCCTGGACGAGGTGGCGCTGCTCACCGATGCCGACATGCGGCGCGAGGGCGACGCGGTGCAGCTCTCGACGCTGCACGCCGCCAAGGGACTCGAGTTCGAAGCCGTGTTCCTGGTCGGGATGGAGGACGGCCTCCTGCCGCTGCGCCGCGAGGGCAGCAGCGAGGCGGACGAGGAGGAGGAGCGCCGCCTCGCCTACGTGGGTATGACGCGAGCGCGCCGGCGGTTGATCCTGACCTCGGCGAGGGTGCGCCGCATCAACGGCCAGCTGCTCTCGGGCCGGCCGTCGCCGTTCCTGCTCGAGGTGCCGCGCGAGGTGGTAGAGGACCGGGCCGCGGCGTTCGGTCGCGACCCGTTTCGCACCCACGCCCCGCACCCGCGACTGCCCGAGCGCTCAGATGGTGGCCCTGCCGCGTCGTTCGGACCCCGGACCCCGGACCCCGGACCCCGGTCCAATCCCCCCAAGCGCCCCGACGGCTGGCGGCCCGGGCTCAAGGTCCGGCACGCGACGTTCGGCCCGGGGGTGATCCTCCAGGTGCAGGGGACCGGCGCGCAGACGCGCCTGGTCTGCTTCTTCGACCGCGCCGGCCGCAAGACGCTGATCCCGTCGCTTGCCCACCTCGAGAAGGTCTAGACCCGCGCGCCGTCGCTGACGACCACGCGGCCGGCTTTGACGACGTGGCGCACGAGGTTGACGCCGAAGTGGTAGACAAGGTGTTTCGGGGACGGCGCGTCGAGCACGACAAGGTCGGCTTGCTTCCCGGTCTCGACGCTGCCCAGGCGGTCGGCGCGCCCGAGCGCGGCGGCGGCGTTGAGCGTCGCCGCGATGATCGCCTCCTCCGAGGACAACCCGGCGCCGAGGCAAGCCAGGGCGATCACGGCCGGCATCGACTCCGTGTGCGAGGAGCCCGGGTTGCAGTCGGTGGCCACGGCGACCGGCACGCCGGCGTCGACGAGAGCACGCACCGGTGCGAACCGCTCGCGCAGGAAGAACGAGACCCCCGGCAGCGCGATCGCAATCACGCCTCGCCTGGCCATCGCCGCGATCCCCTCCGCCGAGGCGTGCAGGAGGTGCGCGGCGGCGGCGGCGCCGACCTCGGCGGCGAGCGCGGCGCCCCCGAGGTCGCAAAGCTCGTCGGCGTGCAGGTGGATCCGCCACCGGAAGCGACCCGCGTCCGCGAGCAGCCGCCGCGTCTGGTCCGGGGTGAAGACGCCCCACTCGCAGAAGACGTCCACCTGCTCGGCGAGGCCTTCGGCAGCGATCGCCGGGTGGATCCGCGAGACGACCAACTCGACGTAGCCGTCGGAGTCGTGCCGCCACTCGGGCGGCACCTCGTGTGCCGGCATCGCCGTCGGCACGATCTCGACCGGGTGGCGCCGGCCGGCCTCGCGGAGGACGCGCAGCTGTTTGAGCTCGTTGCCGAGGTCGAGACCGTACCCCGACTTCGCCTCGGTGGTGGTGGTGCCGCCCGCGAGCTGGAGGTCGAGGCGGTGCAACGTGAGCGCGAGCAGCTCGTCGAACGTCGCCCGCCGCGTGGCGGCGACGGTGGCGACGATGCCGCCTCCCGCGGCGGCGATCTCGGCGTAGCGTGCCCCGGCGATGCGGCGGTCGAACTCGTCCTCACGGTAGCCGGCGAACGGCAGATGGGTGTGCGGGTCGACGAAGCCCGGGAGCACGGTGCCGCCGGCGGCGTCGAGGACCTCATCCGGCGCCCCGAAGAGGCGGTCGTGCTCGCGCGGTTCGCCGACGAAGACGATGTCGCGCCCGTCGCAACGCACCACCGCGCCGGGGAGCAGGTCGAGCACGCTCTGACCGGGGCCCGCGAGCGCCGACGTCCCACGCGGCGTCGCCACGACGGTGGCGCCTTGAATGAGCAGGCTCACGAGCGGACCTCCAAACCCGACTGGGCGTCTTCCGGCCGCGGCCGGCTCAGCGCTCGCCCTTGGCGTCGCCGGAGCGGCGCCGCAGGAAGCTGACGGTCGGCGAATCGTTCGCCCTCTGTTCGGCAAGCTCGTCGTCGCGCGCCGCGCCACCGAGCACGTCGACGAGGCGCTTGAGCTCCGCGCGCGCTGTACGCCGCCGCCCGCGCAGCTGGCCGATCACCAGCTCGACGTTCTCCGCGCGCCGCGCCGCGTCGTCCACCACCCGGTCGGCCAGCGCCTCCGCGTCGGCGATGATGCGCTGCGCCTCGGTTTCGGCCCGGGCGACCGTGGCCTCCGCGGTGCGCTGCGCCGTCACCAGCGCCTCGTTCACCGCACCGGCGCGCTGACGGTACTCCTCGACCTCCTGGCTCAGGTGTGCGATCTGGGCGCGCAGCTCGCCGCGGGTGCGCGCCTCCTCCTCGAGCTGCTCGGCGATCTCGCCGAGGAACTCGCGCACCGCGTCGGGGTCGTGACCGCGCAGCTTGCGTGCGAACGTCGCACGCTGGATCTCCAGCGGCGTCAACCTGTTCATCGCAACGCCTCCTGCCTCGTCGTAGCTTACCCCACTCCCAGGCGCGGGCGGTGATGCGCCTCACACCGCAGGGCGGCGCTCTCCGAACACGATCCGCCCGAGCCTGACCAACGTCGCCCCCTCCTCGACAGCGACCTCGAAGTCCTCGCTCATCCCCATCGAGAGCTCGAGCGCGGGGAGCGTGAAGCGCGAAACGAGGCCGGCCGCGAGCCCGCGCAGCGCCGCGAAGTGCGGGCGGGAGCGTTCGGGGTCGGAATCGTACGGCGGCACCGTCATCACGCCGGCGAGGTGCAGGTGCGAGCAACGCGCGAGGATGTGCGCGGCCAGCGCGGCCGCGTCCTCGGCGGTCACGCCGCTCTTGGCCGCCTCGCCCCCGACGTTAACCTCGAGGAAGACCGGCAGCACACGGCTGCCCCCGGCCAGCAACGCCTCGAGCCGATCGGCGAGTTCAGGCCGGTCGACCGTCTCGATGACATCGAAGAGCCCGAGCGCCGTCCGAGCTTTGTTGCGCTGCAGCGGCCCGATTAGGTGCCACGGGGTCGCCCCCGCCACTAGGGGGCGCTTGGCGGCCGCCTCCTGCACCCGGTTCTCGCCGATCGCGTCGGCGCCGGCCGCCACCGCCTCCGCCACCGCCTCGGCGGGCTGCGTCTTGGACACCGCAACGATGCGTACGCCCGCGAGGTCGCGCCCGGCCCGGACGCACGCCGCCGCGATCCGCTCCCTGACCTGCGCCAGGTTCGCCGCGACGCTCACGGTCCCGTCTTTCGGGCCACGGACCACGGACCACGGACCACGGTCGTCAAAGCCCCTCCGGCCGTGGCAGCGTCGATGCGCGTTCGTCCATCGCACGGTTGGCGAGGGCGTCGGCGGCGCGGTTGGCCTCGCGGGCGACGTGCACGATGGCGAAGCGCCGGAAGCCGGCGGCCAGCGTGCGCGCCTGCAGCCACAGCGGTTTGAGGTGCGCCGCCTTGACCTTGTAGGCCCCTTTCATCTGCTCGACGACGAGCTGCGAGTCGGAACGGACCTCGAGGCGCTCGACGCCGAGGGCGCGGGCGCGCTCGAGCGCGGCCAGCAGCGCGGCGTACTCGGCGACGTTGTTGGTGGCGGTGCCGAGGTAGAGACAGTGCTCCTCGCGCCGGTCCGCGAGCTCGAGGACGACGCCGCACCCCGCCTCGCCGGGGTTGCCGCGCGATCCGCCGTCGATCGCGGCCGCGGCGGCGGGCGAGGCGGTCATGCGGAGGGCGGGAACTGCTCGGGGTCGTAAAGCAGCCGGCGGCAGTGGTCGCAGGTCTGCAACTCCTCGACCGTGCGCACGAGCTGCACGAGCGACGGTCGCAGGTCGCCGTGGCACGCGGAGCACGCCGTTCCGTCCATCGGCACGACCGCATTCGGCCTGCGCGACGTCCACAGCTTTTTGAAGCGTTCCATTGCCTTGTCCCCGAGCCTGGCCTGCACGGCGCGCAGCTCCGTCTCGAGCGCGGCCAGCTCCCCCTCGCTCGCCTGGCGGAGCTGCTCCCATGCCGCCTCGGCCTGCTCGCGCAGTGTCTTCTCTTCCGGGCTCTCCTCCCCCAGCGTCGCGATCGCGGCGTCCGTGCTCTCGATCTCCTGCAGGATCTCGAGGAGTCGGTCCTCCTTGGCCTTGAACTGGGTCTCCACGTGATCCAGCTCCGAAACCACCGCGGAGAGCTGCTTCATGTTGGTGACGTGACTCTTCTGCTTGCGGAAGTGCTCGCGCTCCTCGCGCAGCGCGTCGGCCTCCGGTTGCAGCGCCGCCTGCTCCGCGGCCAGCGCGTCGCGCCGCACGCAGGCGGCCTCGAGCTTCTCGTGCCGGTCGGAGAACTGCGTGCGTAGCGCGGCCAGCGCCTCCGGGGGCGTGTCCCGCTCCCGCTTCAGCGCCGCGCGGCGGGTCAGCAGCCGCTGCAGCGCAACGTACCCTGCAAGTTGGTCCCTCGCCGTCAACGCCCCTCCCGTTTTTCAAGCACCCCGAACCCGACCTGGCCGAACCGGCAGGCCGCAAGCCCTCTCGGTGCGTGGTGGGTCCACCAGGATTCGAACCTGGGACCAACCGGTTATGAGCCGGCAGCTCTGACCGCTGAGCTATGGACCCAGCGCGGCGAATTGTAGGCGCTATTGAGACTTGGCGCAACCGGCGCGAAGCAAGAGGCGTGGCCCGTGATCAGTCGCCGGTGGCCGGAACAGGGCAAGACAG
The DNA here is from genome assembly GCA_002279285.1 of Acidobacteria bacterium 37-71-11. Lineage (GTDB taxonomy): Bacteria > Acidobacteriota > Thermoanaerobaculia > Thermoanaerobaculales > Thermoanaerobaculaceae > RBG-13-68-16. Next base: position 1,608 of record NCBR01000029.1, on the reverse strand, counting down.
AAACCCACTGACCCCTCAAGGAGGTGCCGCCACGCTGCTCGACCCGGCCACCGGTCACGGGCCACCCACCACGTCGGTTGCTGTTCAGCCGATCATGTCGAGATACGGCTTCAGCAACTTGGCGCGGGTCGGGTGGCGGAGCTTGCGCAGCGCCTTCGACTCGATCTGGCGGATGCGCTCGCGCGTCACGTTGAACGCCTTGCCGACCTCCTCGAGCGTGTGCTCGGTGCCGTCTCCGATGCCGAACCGGCGGCGCAGGACCTCGGCCTCGCGCGGTGTGAGCGTACGCAGCACCCCTTCCGCCTGGGTCTTCAGCGATGCCGCGATCACGGCGTCGATCGGGGATACCGCGGAGCGGTCCTCGACGAAGTCCCCGAGATGGGAGTCCTCCTCCTCGCCGATCGGCGTCTCGAGCGAGATCGGTTCCTGCGCGATCTTCATGATCTTGCGGACCTTGGCCACCGGGATCTCCATCTTCTCGGCGACCTCCTCGGCGGTGGGCTCGCGCCCCAACTCCTGGACGAGTTGCCGTTGCGTGCGGGTCAGCTTGTTGATCGTCTCGATCATGTGCACCGGGATGCGGATGGTGCGCGCCTGGTCGGCGATCGCGCGGGTGATCGCCTGGCGGATCCACCACGTCGCGTAGGTGGAGAACTTGTAGCCGCGGCGGTACTCGAACTTGTCCACCGCCTTCATCAGGCCGATGTTCCCCTCCTGGATGAGGTCGAGGAACTGCAACCCACGGTTGGTATACTTCTTGGCGATCGAGACGACGAGCCGCAAGTTGGCGACAATGAGCTGCTGTTTGGCGCCGTCCGTCTCCCCCTCGCCCTGTCGGACCTCGCCAAGGACGTGCCTGAGCTCCTCGTACGAGACGCCGAACCGCTGTTCGAGCGCGGCGAGCTCGGCCTTGTACCGTTTGACGCGCTCCCGGTAGAACGTACGCCGCTCGGCGTTGCGCTCGGTCTTGAGCTTGGCGTCGTCCTTGCGAATCGTGGTGATGGGGATCGAGAACTGGCGCTCGACCTCGTTCAGGAAGCGCACCAGGCGGTTGCGGGTCGTGGTCGTGAAATCCGTGGAGCGGACCATGACCGAGGTGTCCCCCGCAAGTGCGTCGATCTGCTGCAGCAGCTCGTCGCCGCGCCGCGTGCCCCTCTTGCAGCGCCGCAGCCGTTCCTTGAGCTGCTTGGATTGGTCGTCCAGCTGGCGGATCCGGGCGAACAGCTTCATCGTCTCTGCAACGCGCTGCTGGCCGCGCTCATCCAACTCGCCGTTCAAGCCAGCGAGGATGTCGCGCATCATGCGGCGGTCGCGCCGCGCCATCTCGTTGGCGCGCAGGAAGAGCTCGCAGACCCGCGGGCTCGAGGCGAGGCCGGCGAAGACCTGGGCCTCGCCCGACTCGATGCGCATCGCGATCGCGACCTCGCCGTTGCGGTCGAGGAGCTTGACCGTACCCATCTCCCGCAGGTACATGCGGACCGGGTCGTTGGTCTTCTCGAGCATGGCCGGGTCCACGAGGCCCGCGCCCGGGACCGGCTCGGGGGGCTCGGGCCGCTCGCCGGCGGGGCCCTCCTCCTCGAGCGCCGCCAGCTTCTCGACGCTCTCCAC
>NCBR01000192.1 GCA_002279285.1 Acidobacteria bacterium 37-71-11 | reverse complement strand
ATCTGTCTCCTCATGATCCTGACCTCGCTTTCGCTCGGGCGGCAGCAACGGCCGTGCGAGCCAAAACACGGTGCAACATGTCATTGACGCACCGGACCCTCCCCAGGATACACGGGGATTCGCAGTGACAGTCATTCCTCCGCGACGAACGGTGAATTGATAGGAGAGCCAGGAAAGAGCGGCGGGGGCCGCGCGGCCCCCGCCGTTGTTCGAACCGTGGCTGCGGTCTACTTCGTGCTCGGCGCGGCCGGGGTTCCAGCCAGCCCGCGCTTGGCGAGCAACGGTTGGACGCTCGGCTCGTGGCCGCGGAAGCGGACGTACGCCTCCATCACGTCGCCGGTGCCGGGCCGCTCCAGGATGTTGGCGCGGAACGAGCGCGCCGTCGCCTGGTCGAAGATCCCCCGCTCCTTGAATGCCTGGAACGCATCGGCGACGAGGACCTCGGCCCAGATGTAGCTGTAGTACCCCGCGGAGTAGCCGCCGCCCGGCCCGAAGACGTGGCTGAAGTAAGGGCTGCGGTAGCGGACGACGATCTCCGGCATCATGTGGATCTTCGCCATCGCGGCGTTCTCGAACGCGGTGGCGTCGCGCTCCTTGGCGTCCGTCACGGTGTGCCAGTCCATGTCGAGGTACGACGCCGCCAGGTACTCGACGGTGGCGAACCCCTGGTTGAACCGGCGCGCCCGGCCCACCTTCGCGACCAACTCCGCCGGGATGACGGCGCCGGTCTTCCAGTGCTTGGCGTAGACCTTGAGCACCTCGGGCTCCAGCACCCAGTTCTCCATGATCTGCGACGGCAGTTCGACGAAATCGCGCGGCACGCGCGCCACGCCGTGGTAGCGGACGCGGGAGAGCAGCGAGTGCAACCCGTGCCCGAATTCGTGGAAGAGCGTCTCCGCCTCCTCGAGCGAGAGCAGCGCCGGCGCGTCGCCGGCCGGGCGCGAGAAGTTGCAGACGTTGACGACGATCGGGCGCACGTCCTTGCCGTCCCTGAACCACTGGTCGCGGTAGCGGCCGCTCCACGCCCCGCCGCGCTTGCCCGGCCGCGGGTAGTAGTCGGTCATGAACACGCCGAGGAACGAGCCGTCGGCGTCCTTGACCTCGAACGTGCGCACCTCGGGGTGGTACTTCGGGATGTCGGCGCGCTCGGTGAAGGTGACGCCGTAGAGCTTGTTGGCGACGTAGAACGCCCCGTCGCGGACGTTCTCGAGCTTGAAGTAGGGGCGCAGCGCCTCCTCGTCGAAGTCGTAGCGTGCCTTCTTGACCCTCTCCGAGTAGTAGCGCCAGTCCCACGGTTCGAGTTTGAACGACTGGCCGTCAGCCTTGATCGCGGCCTGCAGGTCGGCCGCTTCCCGGTGGGCGACGGCGAGCGCCGCTACCCATAGCTGGTCGAGCAGCCCGTAGACCTTGTCCGGGGTCTTCGCCATGTTGCGGTCGAGGACGAAGTTCGCCCAGGTCGGGAAGCCGAGGAGCTTCGCCTTCTCCTCACGCAGGGCGGCAAGCCTGGCGAGGATCGCCTTGTTGTCGCTGGCATCGCCGTGGTCGCAGCGCGTGATGTAGGCGGTGAAGATCTGGCGCCGCAGCTCGCGGTTGTCGGCGTACTGCAAGAACGGCCAGATGCTCGGCGCCTGCAACGTGAACACCCACTTGCCCTCGAGCTTCGCCGCCTTCGCGGCCGCGGCCGCTGCGGTCACGACGCCGGGGGGGAGGCCGGCCAGGTCGTCCCGCTTCTCGATCACCAAGCGGTACGCGTTGGTCTCCCGCAGGACGTTGTCGCCGAACCTGAGGCCCTCCAGCGACAGCTCCTTGTTGATCGCGCGCAGGCGCTGCTGCCCGGCCGCGTCGAGGTTGGCGCCCCCGCGCACGAACCCCTGGTACGTCTCGTCGACCAGCTTCCTCTGTTCCGCCGTCAAGCCGGAGGCGTCGCGCTTCTCCCACACCACCTTGACTCGTGCGAACAGCGCCGGGTCGAGGTTGATGTCGTCGCCCAGAGCGGCGAGCTGCGGCGCCACGTCCTTGGCGACCGCCTGCAGCGCGTCGCTGGTCTCCGCCGAAAGCTGGCCGTAGAACACGGTCTGGACCCGGTCGAGGAACTCGCCGGCGCCGTCGAGCGCCGCGACCGTATTGGCGAACGTCGGCGCCTCGGTGTTCTTCGCGATCGCGGCGACCTCCGCGCGCTCGCGGGTGATCCCCTCCTTGAATGCGGGCAGGTAGTGCGCGACCTCGATCGCGCCGAACGGCGGCACGCCGAACGGCGTCGTCCACTCGGCGAAGAACGGGTTGGCCGGGCCGGCAGGCGCTGCGGCCTGCACGGCCGGCGGGACGGGTTGCGTTGCCGGTTGCGCCGCCAGGGCGGGGAACGCCACGGCAGCCAGGACAGCCAGGACGAGCCACTTGCGCATCGGTGCGACCTCCTCGGAAGCGTTGATTTCCGCACCGGATCGATGAGAAGAAGCTGTCCGCGCGCGGAGCGTTCGCTGGCCTATTGTACGCAACTCGGTGGCAACGGTTCCGTCGCAGGATCGGCTGCCGGCAGGCCGGCTCGGGTGCGGGCAACCGGCCGCGCGCCGGAGTGCGAGACAATGCCGGCATGAGCGTGCTCGGCCTTCTCGGCCTCTTCGTCGCAGCGCTGGTCGCCGGCATCGTCAACTCGGTGGCGGGCGGCGGCAGTCTGATCTCCTTCCCCTCGCTGGTGGCGTTCGGCCAGCCCGCGATCCTCGCCAACGCCACCAACACCGCCGCGCTCTGGCCAGGGACGCTCTCGAGCGCCGTCGCCTACCGCCGCGACACCGCGCTCGACAGCGACCTCCTGCTGACGCTGCTGCTCCCGAGTATGGCCGGGGGGCTGCTCGGCGCGTTCGTCCTCGTCATCACGCCGCCGGCGCTGTTCGACGAGGTCGTGCCGTGGCTCGTGCTGTTCGCGACGGCGCTGTTCGCAATGCGCGACCGGATCTCACGCTGGACCGGCGTCGCGGCGCACACGGAGGAGCACGTCACCACCGGGGGCAAGGTGTGGGGGTTCCTCTTCCAGCTCTTCGTCGCGACCTACGGCGGCTACTTCGGGGCCGGCATCGGCATCCTGATGCTCGGCTCGCTCTCGGTGATGGGGCTGCGCGACATCCACCGCATGAACGCCCTCAAGGCGATCCTCGGCACGCTCGTCAACGTGATCGCCTTCATCTTCTTCGCGATCAAGGGAATGGTCGTCTGGCACCTGGCCGCCCTGATGGCGGTGGGCGCGATCCTCGGCGGCTGGGTGGGCGCACGCACCGCCAAGCGCGTCGACCAGCGCTACATCCGGGGGTTCGTGATCCTCGTCGGCGTCGCCGTCGCGGCCTGGTTCTTCCTCAAGTAGATCCGGCCGGAGCGCGTCAGCCGCGCGCCGCCGCGAGCGCCGCGAGGACCTCGGTGAGGTCGTGGATCCCCTTCTCCGCCGCGACCTCCCGCAGCGTCCCCCACACCGGCTCACCGCACTGGATGCACACGATCCCGAAGCGCCGCAGGACCGACGACGCCTCCGGCCGTTGCCGCAGCAGCTCCTCGATGGTGATGTCAGGGTCGATCGCGTCCACGGCTGACCTCCGTCCCGCCGCCCCGATTGTGACAGATGCGAGGGGTCCGGGCTTCGGGCACCGGGCACCGGAAAGGCGTCGTCCGTGCCGGCTGCGCCGGCCACAGGCCGCGCGGTCTCGAACCCCTCCCTCGAGGACGAGAACGACGCCGACAAGCAGGACGTCGCCACTTGCGGCGTGTAGCCGCGCCGCCGCCGTTGGTAGGGGCCGGGTATCACACTTTGTTCTCGGTTCGCCAGCGCTGGTCCGCCGGCCGAGCAATATGGGTACCCAGTGGTCAGGCCGCCGGCAGCAAAGTGTGATAGCCGGCCCCTGGCAAGGCGCGCGACCCCCGCCGCACCGGAGCGTACCCGGAGGGTACGTGAGGATGCGAGCGGGGCGAGCGCAACGCAGCGAGAGGTCCGACGCCGGCGGCGCCCCTGGCGGCGCCCCGGGGTCAGCGGACGGTGAGGTCGGCTGTGGCGAGCAGCCGTGGCGGACGGCGGAGCTTGGTGCCCTGCTCGAAGGCGTACGCGATACGGATCAGCGTCCCCTCGGACCAGGCGCGGCCGATGAACGAGAGGCCGACCGGCAGGCCAAACGTGTAGCCGATCGGGACGGTGACGCTCGGGTAGCCGGACACCGCGGCCGGCGTCGAGCTGGCGCCGAGGAAGTGGTCGCCGTTGACGAGGTCGATCGTCCACGGCGGACCGCCGGTGGGCGCCACGATCGCGTCGAGGCGATGGGTGGTCATGACCGCGTCGAGCCCCTTCGTGCGGGAGAGCGCCCGGCACCTCTTGAGCGCCTTGAGGTACGCCTTCTCAGTGAGCGGCCCCTTCTTCTCGGCCTTCTCCATCGTGTCCTGGCCGAAGTACGGCATCTCGCGGTCGCGGTGCTGCTCGTTGAAGGCGATCACGTCCGCCAGCGTCCGCACCGGAGCGCCGGGCGCCCACTCGGCGAGGTAGGCGTTGAGGTCGGCCTTGAATTCGTACAGGAGCACCTCGAGCTCGGCGTCGTCGAACTCGCCGGCGTGCGGGATGTCGGCGGGGTCCACGATGACCGCCCCGAGCCGCTTCATCGCCGCGAGCGCGGCTTCCGCGAGCGCATCGGTTTCCGAACTGTAGCCGAAGAACTTGGCGCGGGCAACACCGATACGGGCGCCCTTGAGGCCGTTTGCGTCGAGGAACACCGTGTAGTCGGCGGCGGCCTTGCCGCGGCCCGCGGCCGTGGCGGCGTCGCGCGGGTCTACGCCGGATAGCGCGCCGAGCAGCGCCGCCGCGTCGGCGACCGTGCGCGCCATCGGCCCGGCGGTGTCCTGCGTGTGCGAGATCGGCACGATCCCCGAGCGGCTCACGAGGCCGACCGTCGGCTTGATCCCGACCAGCGAGTTGATCGCCGACGGGCACACGATCGAGCCGTCGGTCTCGGTGCCGACCCCCACCGCCACGAGGTTGGCCGACACCGCCGCTCCGGTGCCCGAACTCGAGCCGCACGGCGAGCGGTCGAGCGCATACGGGTTGCGGCACTGGCCGCCGCGCCCGCTCCAACCGCTCGACGACCTCGACGACCGGAAGTTCGCCCACTCCGACAGGTTCGTCTTGCCGAGGATGACGGCGCCCGCGGCGCGCAGGCGTTCGGCCACGAACGAATCGCG
>NCBR01000191.1 GCA_002279285.1 Acidobacteria bacterium 37-71-11 | reverse complement strand
GGTCGGCATCGTCTCGCACATGCTGATGGAGCCGGGGGAGTGGAGGTACTTCGACGGCGAGAAGCTGCCCGTCGATGCGGTGTCGTTGGACATGACCACCGCCTCCCTGCTGGCGGCGGCCGTGCGCGAGGTGGCCGACGAGGCGCATCTGCGCAAGCTGGTCGGCGGCGACGGCTTCGTCTGGACGGCGCAGGACGCGCTCCTGCTCTACCAGCAGCTCCGCCTCACGCCGCAGGAGGGGTACCTCCTCTCGCGGGTGGACGGCACGAGCACCGTGACGCAGCTGCAGCGGCTTGCGCCGATGCCCCCAGGCGAGTACGTCCGCGCCCTGGCGGCGCTCTCGGTGACGGGGCTTCTCGAGATCCGCCCCGCTTCCGCGACCAGGCCGCTGGCGCCCGCCGAGGTCGAGACGCCGTCCGCACCCAAATCGGAGGCCGAAGAGGCGTTGCAGTACAGCCCGCAAGAGCAGCGCGAGTATGCGGAAGTGATCAAGCTCGCGGCCGAAATCCGGCACCACGACTACTACAAGCGGTTTGGCCTCTCCCCCGGGGCGACGCAGGACCAGCTCCACTCACGCTACCTCGAGTTCGTGAAGCTCTACCACCCTGACCGCGCCCGGGAGACGCACCTCACGTCGCTCAGGAACGAGCTGGCCGAGATCTATTCGGCGCTCCAGGAGGCGTACGAGACGCTAGGGCACAGCGAGCGGCGGACGCGCTACGAGAGGACGCTCGCGGCGTCCCACAACGTCGATACCTCTCAGGCGGAGGAGCGGCGCCGCTCCGCCCGCGGTGAGGTCGTGGACGCCAACGTCAACCGCGCCAAGGAGCTGTTGCGCGCCGGCGACGTCGGGATGGCCGTGCAGTTGCTGGACCAGGCGGTGCGCCTGAACCCGACCGCGGAGACGCTGCTCCTGCTCGCGCGCGCCGAGTTCAAGAACCCGATGTGGAGCCAGCGGGCGCTCGATCACCTCAAGCATGCGGTCGCGCTCGCGCCTGAGTTCACCGAGGCGTGGCTCGAACTCGCGAACTTCTGGGCGACGCGCAACCAGGAGGACCGGCAGAGGCAGTGCCTCGAGCGCATCCTCGACTACGAGCCCGGCAACGAGGACGTACGGGCCGCGCTGTCCAGCCTCAAGCGGCTGAAGGTGCTGCGCCGGCGCTCCTGACGGGGAGGCTTCGGGGTGCCCTGGCTGCTGGACGGCAACAACCTGGCGCACGGCGGGTCGCGCGAGAAGGTCCGGCGCGCCGCACTGGCGGTCGCCAGGAGCGAACGGGTGCGGATCCTGGTCTTCTTCGACGGCGCCCCGCCCCCCGGTTCCGCCGACTCGGAGATGCTGGGCGCGGTGGAGGTGCGCTACGTAGGGAACGCGGACAGCGCCATCGTGGCGTTCCTGCGCCCGCATGGGCGCGGGTGGCGGGTGGCGACCGACGACCGCGAGCTGGCGCGGCTGGCGCGCGACGCCGGCGCCGAGGCGGTTTCCGCCGTGGCGTTCTGGCGGAAGGCGGCGGCCACCCTCGCGGCGACGCCTGCAGGGACCGGAGCGGGACCCGGGGTCGCGGATGAGATCGCCTATTTCCGGGACGCGGGCCACAGGCTGCCGGATACTCCCAAACGCGTCCCGCGCCCCCGGCGACGCCCGGGCCGCGGATAGAGGATACAATCATCGATGGCACCGGAGGCGGCAGGCGCTCGCGATCCCGCGTCGAGCGGGACCGAGGAAAGTCCGAACTCCTGATGGGAGCACGCTGGGTAACGCCCAGCCGCGGCAACGCGAGGGAAAGTGCCACAGAAAACACACCGCCCGGCGGTCGTCGCCGGGTAAGGGTGAAAAGGTGGGGTAAGAGCCCACCGCCCGGCCGGCGACGGCCGGGGCACGGCAAACCCCGTGCGGAGCAAGGCCAAATAGGGGGATCGACGGGGCCCATCACCGGATCCGTCGCAAGGCGGGCGATCCCCGGGTAGGCCGCTCGAACCGGCCGGCGACGGCGCGGTCAGAGGAATGAGCGCCACCCCGCCGTTGGCGGGACACAGAACTCGGCTTATCGCCGCCTCTGGTGCCGGCGTGGGGGTCCGCAAGGGCCCCTGCGTCTTTTTGTGGCCTAGAATCAAACGATGAGCGCCGCTCCACGCCCGCTGCCGAGGCCGCTCGCGCCGGGGGCGCGAATCGGAGTGATGGCGCCCGCCGGACCGTGCGACTCCGGAGCGCTCGCCGCCGGCGTCGAGGTGCTGCGGGGGGCGGGGTACGAGGTGGTCTGCGCGCCCAACGCGGCCACCCGCACCGGGCACCTCGCAGGTGCCGACCGCGACCGGATCGCGGGGATCGCCGGTCTGCTCGACGATGGCGTCGACTGTCTGCTGGCGGCGCGCGGCGGGTACGGCACGATGCGGCTGCTGCCCGACCTGCCGTGGGAACGCCTCGCCGCCTGGTCGGGGTGGGTCGTCGGGTTCTCGGACATCACCGCGCTGCACGCGGCGCTCGCGACCCGGTTCCCGCGCGCCACGCTCCATGGCCCGATGGCGGCCTCGCTCGGGCGGGACGCGCGCAGCGCCGAGATGCTCCTGGCCTGGTTGAGCGGCCGGGCGCCGCGCCGCCTGTTCGAGCTGCGCCGCGCGAGGGCGCTGCGGCCGGGCATCGCGCGCGGTGTCGCGGTGGGTGGGACGCTCTCGATCCTCGCGGCACTGGCCGGCACGCCGTTCGAGCCCGACTACGAGGATGGGGTGCTGTTCATCGAGGACGTCGCGGAGCCGCTCTACCGACTCGATCGTTTGTTGACCCAACTGCGGCTCTCCTCTAGACTTTTGCGCGTCAAAGCGGTGGTTGTCGGACGCCTGGCGCGGTGTGGGCGGGGCGAGGTGGGTTGGCGCGAACGCTTCCGCGAGCTTCTTCTGGATTCGCTGCCGGCGGATGCGGTCGTGGTGGAAGGGGTTTCGTTCGGCCACGGGGGCAGCAACGTTCCTTTCCCGCTCGGGGTCGAGGTCGAGGTCGACACCCCCAGAGGCGAGATCAGCTGGGGAGGTGGGTAGGTGGTGAAGGTCCGGATCGGCGGCGAGACGCACAGGCTGCAGGAGTTGCTCGCGCGGTTCCCGGCAGGGTCTGTGATCTTCCGCGAGGGCGACCTTGGCCGGGAGATGTTCATCATCCAGAAGGGCCACGTCCGCATCTCGCTTTCGGTCGGCGACCACGAGCAGGAAGTGGCGGTCCTGGAGAAGGGCGACTTTTTCGGCGAGATGGCGCTGCTGGAGCAGTCGCCCGCGCGCTCGGCGACTGCGGTCGCCGTGGACGAGGTGGAGGCGCTGCAGTTGCGCAGCACGGACCTCGACCTGCTCCTGCGGCGCAAGCCGGACATTGCCGTCCGGATGATGACGAAGCTCTCGGAGCGCCTGCGTGAGACGAACCGGCGCTTCGAGGAGCTGGGCACCCGCACCGAACTCGCGGCGCTCGCTCCCGCCCCGGCCGGCCAGGGGATCGAGGCCCGGGCCGTGCTCGCGCACGAGACATCGGGGCGTCTGTTTCCGCTGCGGCCGGGCGGAGACACGACGCTCGGCCGCCACGACCCGGTCACCGGCGTGACTCCGGACGTGGACCTGAGCCGGCTCGACCCGGAGCGCACGGTGTCGCGGCGCCATGCCGCGATTCACGACGGCGATGGGGCGCTCACGATCACGGAGACGAGCGCGTCGACGAACGGGACGTTCGTCAACGGCGTCAAGCTCGAGCCGCTCAAACCATGCGCGCTCGCCGACGGCGACGGCGTGCAGCTGGCCTTGGTGGCGATGCGGCTCCACGTGATCCTCGGCGGCGGATGACGCTCGCGCTCGAGAGCCCGCTGTCGGCGGTCAGGGGCGTGGGCGCCGCGAGCGAGCGGATGTTGCTGGCGGAGGGCCTGGCCACCGTCGCCGACCTGCTTTGGCGCCTGCCGCACCGGTACGAGGACCGCTCCAACCCGGTCCGGATCGGCTCGCTGACGACGCCGGACGTGACCGTGACGGTGAGTGGGCGGCTGGTCCAGCTCGTCGAGCGCGGCGCCCGCAACCGGCGGATGCGCATCGTCGAGGCCGTCATCGACGACGGCACGGGTTCACTCCCGGTCGTCTGGTTCAACCAGCCCTACCTGGCGAAGGCGCTGCCCGCCGGGGCCCGGGTCTGGCTGCACGGGGCCGTCAAGGTCGCGCGCAGCGGCTGGGGGCTGCAGCTCGTCGCGCCCGAATGGGAAGTGGAGGACGAGGACGGCGAGCCGATCCACCTAGGCCGGATCGTGCCGATGTACGGGAGGCTGGGCAACTGGAGCGGGCGGCGGGTACGCACGCTCGTGGCGCGGGCCCTCGATGACCTGGGGGGCGTCGAGGACCCTCTCGCGGCGGTCCTCCCCGCCGGGCTCGCCCTGCCTTCGCTTGGCGACGCCCTCCGGTGGGCGCACTTCCCCTGCCCGCCCGCGAGCGATGCAGCGCTCGGCGGCCTGTTCGAGGACCTCGCGAGGCGCCGCACCCCGGCGCACCGGCGCCTCGCGTTCGAGGAGCTGCTCGCTCTCGCCGTGGTGCTCGAGCGGGAGCGCGGCCGGCGGCGGCGCCAACGCGCGCCGGAGTGCTCGATCACCGAGGAAATCCGCGAGAGCGCCCGCCGCGTGCTCCCGTTCCGCCTGACGGAGGCGCAGCGGCGGGTGCTCGCAGAGATCGTCGCGGACCTGCAGCGCGAGTTCCCCATGGCCCGCCTCCTCCAGGGTGATGTCGGGTCCGGCAAGACGATCGTGGCGGCGCTGGCGGCGCTTGTGGCGCTCGCCGCGGGGCACCAGGTCGCGCTCCTCGCCCCGACCGAGCTGCTGGCGCAGCAGCACCACGCCATGCTGACCCGCCTGCTGGCGCCGACGCCGCATCGGCCCGAGCTGCTGATCGGGTCGCTGCCGGCCGCCGAGAAGCGGCGCGTGCGGCAGCGACTCGAGGATGGCAGCGGTCACCTCGTCGTCGGGACCCACGCCCTGCTCGAGGACGCGGTCGTCTTCGGACGTCTCGGCCTCGCGATCATCGACGAGCAGCACCGGTTCGGCGTCGCGCAGCGACAGGCGATGCTCGCCAAGGGCGTGGCCCCGCACTTGCTGGTGATGACCGCGACGCCGATCCCGCGCTCGCTCGCGCTCTCGCTGTACGGTGACCTCGACGTCTCCGTAATCGACGAGATGCCGCCTGGCCGCACGCCGGTGCGGACCGTGTTGCGCGACGA
>NCBR01000372.1 GCA_002279285.1 Acidobacteria bacterium 37-71-11 | reverse complement strand
TGCTGCACTCGGCCGACCGTGGGATCACGCTGCGCACCGCCGGCAAGAACGAGGAACGAGTCGAGCTCGACGTCTACCGGTTCGTGGATGGCGGCCCCGGCCTCGCCGAGGTGGTCGAGCAGCGCCTCTCGGTCGAACCCTCGGTCCCGCGCATTTGGCGGGCGCCTCTCGCCGCGATGCTGGCACGCGCGATGGCCCCCAACGTCGTGCTCGACAGGGGGCAGACCTTGGCCAGGCGGTTGAAGGCCGCCAGCTCCGTCGAGGAGGTTTCGGTTCGTCTCCCCAGGGGCAAGATCCTGGTCCGCCGCGGCGACGAGGTGAACAGCCAGACCGCGCGCCTGCTGGCCGCGCTCGCGGAGCGCAACACGCCGACGCAGACGGTCCTGCCGCTCGGCGGCGCCGCGCTCCTGCTCGCCTTGGTCGGCGCCGCGTGGCTCTTCTACCTGCGCCGGCAGAGCCCCTCGGCCGAGGAGGCGCGAGTAAGGTTCGGCGCTCTGATCGCACTCACGTTGGCGATGCTCGTGCTGGAGCGGTTCTTCGCTTTTCTCGCGCGTGGCGTCGCCGCGAGCCTCGTGCGCGACACCTTTGGGCACATGGAGATCTACCTGCCGGCGCTGCCGCACGGCGCCGGCCCGATCATCGCGAGTCTGATGTTCGGTCTCCCGGTGGGCGTGCTGTTCGCCGTGGGCCAGAGCGTGCTCGTGGCGCTCATGCTGGGGGGCGACGCGGGGCTCGCCGTCTACGCTCTGATCGCCGGGATCGCCGCCAGCTTCGCATCCCAGCGCCTCAAGGAGCGCTACGTGTTGGCGCGGGTCGGCGCCGTGGTCGCCGGTGTGAACGCCGTCGCCATGGTCGGGCTCGCGCTGTGGCACGGCAAGGTGGCGGACCCCTCGGTGCTCGCGGCGCAGGTGGCGTCCGCCGCGCTCGGAGGCGTCGTCGCGGCGGCGCTGGCGAGCTTCCTGCTGCCGGTTCTCGAATCCGCCACCGGGACGATCACCGACATCCGGCTGCTCGAGCTCTCGAACCCGAACTTGCCGCTCCTCAAGAGGATGTCACTCGAGGCCCCGGGGACGTTCCAGCACTCGCTCGCGATGGCGAACTTCGCCGAAGCGGCGGCGGAGGCGATCGGTGCCAACCCGCTGCTCGCGAGGGTGTGTTGCTACTACCACGACATCGGCAAGCTCGCCAAGCCCGAGTACTTCGTCGAGAACCAGCGCGGCGAGAACCCGCACGACAACCTGACCCCGTGGATGTCGGCGCTGGTGGTGTCGAACCACGTCAAGGCTGGCCTCGAACTGGCGCGCCAGTACAAACTGCCTGAACCGATCCGGGACGCGATCACCACCCACCACGGCACCAAGCTGATCCGGTACTTCTACTCGCAGGCCAAGGCGAAGGAGGACCCCGACCACGGCGAGGTGCAGGAGACCGAGTTCCGCTACCCCGGTCCGCG
>NCBR01000190.1 GCA_002279285.1 Acidobacteria bacterium 37-71-11 | reverse complement strand
GTAATCGCCGCCGTCAACGTCGTCTTCCCGTGGTCCACGTGCCCAATCGTCCCCACGTTCACGTGCGGCTTCGTCCGATCAAACTTCTGCTTGGCCATGGTTCCTTTGCCTCCCTCTCCCCTGATCCATCGTCCGGGGCCACCTCGGTGGCCCTGGCCAGCGAGGTGACTGGCCTGTCAGTTCCCTTCGTTCAACGCCGTTTTACGTCCACACCGGTTCGAACAGTGGAGCCCAGAACCAGATTTGAACTGGTGACCCCGTCCTTACCAAGGACGTGCTCTACCGCCTGAGCTACCTGGGCCCACGATAACGCCTGCAAAGCATTGGAGCGGGAGACGGGATTCGAACCCGCGACCAACAGCTTGGAAGGCTGTGACTCTACCCCTGAGTTACTCCCGCAGGTACGAAAAGGTGGTGCGGGCGGATGGATTTGAACCACCGTAGGGCATTGCCCGGCAGATTTACAGTCTGCTGCCATTGACCGCTCGGCCACACCCGCACGCGTGAACTCGCCGAAAAGGCGCTTCGCGCCGCGCACAGGCTGCCGTAGCTCTCTGGAGCTGGCGATGGGACTCGAACCCGTAACCTGCGGATTACAAATCCGCTGCTCTACCAGTTGAGCTACGCCAGCCTGTGCGGGAAGGAGCACCCGTCTGTCTCCTCTTGCCAAAGATCTCCCCCCGGCGCACACGTACCCCGGAGGGGACGGAGATAATACCACGGCGGAAAGGAAAAGCAAGGCCCCCTCAGGGACGGTCGCCGGCCCTCCCCCAGCCTCCATCCGGCCGACCGTCGACCGGTTGCCGCCGGTCGGCGGCCGCGACCGGAAATCGGCGCCGCCAGGCCCAGGCGAAGATCCCGGCCGCGACCGCGAGGTTGAGCGACTCCACCCCGGCCGCGATCGGGATTGCGACGGTGCCGTCGAGCGCTTTGCGCGTCTTGGCGCGCAACCCCCCGGCCTCGGCCCCGAGGCACAGCAGCAGGCGGTCGGGCAGTTCGACGCGTTCGAGCGGCGTGCCGTCCGCCTCGGCGCCCCAGACCCAGAACCCGGCATCCTTGGCCGCCAGGGCGAAGTCGCCGAGCGAGCCCACGTGCGCGACCCGGACGAGGGAGAGGGTGCCGGCCGCCACCTTGGCGGCGGCGCCTCCGAGCGGCGGAGGGTGCGGCCCGGCGACGACGATGCCGCCGAGCGAGAACGCCGCGGCGGTGCGGACGACCGCGCCCAGGTTGTGCCCGTCCTCGAGCGAGTCCAGACCGACGACGCACGCCGGTCCCGGCACGTCCAGCAGCGATTCCGCCTGGGCGAGCGGCGCCGGTGCGAGGCGGGCGGCGGCGCCGTTGTGGGCGACGCCCTCGGCGACCTCGTCGAGCTTCCGCCGCGACGCGCGGGCGTAGCGCACCCCGGCGGCGCGGGCGGCATCGAGGAGCTGCCGGGCCCGGCCGCCGGCGAGGCCGTCCGCCACCCAGACGACCTCGACGCGGGCCGGCTCACGCTCGACCGCGGCGAGCACCGCGTGAAAGCCGACGATCCATTCACTCCCGCTCAACGGTCACCACCGCGAGCGCGACGATCCCCTCGCGCCGCCCCACGAACCCCATCCCCTCGCACGTCGTGGCCTTGACGTTGACCTCGTCCTCGCCCAGGCCGAGGATTCCGGCGAGGCGCGCGCGCATCGCCGGGCGATGCGGCGCGATCTTCGGCGCCTCGGCGAGCAACGTCAGGTCGCAGGAGGACACGCGCCAGCCGCGCTCGCCCGCGAGGGTCAGCGCACGCCGCACGAACAGCTCGGATGGCGCGTCGCGCCAGCGCTCCTCGGTGGGCGGGAAGTGCTCGCCGATGTCGCCGGCGCCGCAGGCGCCGAGGATGGCGTCGGCGACCGCGTGCAGCGCGACGTCGGCGTCGGAGTGTCCGGCGAGACCGGGCTCGCCCGCCAGTTCCACGCCGCAGAGCCATAGCGCGCGTCCCGGGCCGAACGGGTGGATGTCGACGCCCTGTCCGACCCGCGTCCGCCGGCCGAAGACGCCGGCAACGGCGTCCAGGTCGTCGGGGTGCGTCACCTTCGCGTTGCGAGTGTCACCCGGCACGGCCACGACCGGTCCTCCCTGGCGCTCGACCAGCGCCGCCTCGTCGGTCCAGTGCGCGTCGCCGGCGGCCGCCCACGCGGCGCGCAGCGCGCCGGCGCGGAACGCCTGCGGCGTCAGCGCCCGGGCCAGCCTGTCGCGCGGCACCGTGGCTTCGACCGTGCCGTCGGCCCGCAGCCGCTTGACCGTGTCAACCACGGGCGCCACCAGGAGCGCCGCACCGCCGGCCGCCGCGGCCTCCACGACCCGCGCCACGTCGCCGGGCGGAACGAACGGCCGGGCGCCGTCGTGTACGACGACCACCGTGTCGTCGTCCGGGTCGAGCGCAACGAACCCGTTGCGCACCGAGTCCTGCCGCCGGGCGCCGCCGGCCACAACCAGGACGCCGCGCGCCTGCCAGTGGGCCTGCGCCGCCTCCACCTGTTCCGAGCGCACGACCAGGGCGAGCGGCGCCGCCGGCAACGCCGCGCGCATGGCGCCGACCGCGCGCTCGAGCACCGGCCGGCCAGCGACCAGCACGCCGAGCTTGTCCCCGCCGAACCGCGTCGACGACCCGGCCGCGACCACGATGACGGCGACGTCGGGCTCGGTCACGTTCGTCAAGAAGGTCTCCTCTGCGCACTCGGGATGCAATCCACGCCCGCCGCCTCGACACGGCATCCGGTTGGCTCAGGCGCTGGCGTATGCATGGGATCCTTCGCGCCGCCTGCGGCGGGACTCAGGATGTGATTCCGGCCCGCCGCGGCGGGCCGGAATCACACCTCCATAATCTCCTGCTCCTTGGCGGCGAGGATCTCGCCGATGTGCTTGATGTGCTCGTCGGTGAGCTTCTGCACCTCGTCGAGGCCGTGGTGCATGTCGTCCTCGGAGATCTTCTTGTCCTTCTCGAGCTTCTTGAGCTCCTCGTTGCCGTCGCGGCGGACGTTGCGCACCGCGGTCCGGGCGCGCTCCGCGTACTCGTGCGCCACCTTGACCAGTTCCTTGCGCCTCTCCTGCGTCGGCGACGGCACCGGCAACTTGATCGCCTTGCCGTCGTTCATCGGGTTGAGGCCCAGGTTGGCCTTCTGGATCGCGTGGTCGATGGCCGAAATCAGCGTCGGATCCCACGGCTGGATCACGATCAGCGTCGGTTCGGGGACCGACAGGTTCGCGACCTGGTTGAGCGGCGTCGGGGTGCCGTAGTAGTCCACCCGCACCCCGTCCAGGAGCCCGAGCGACGCCCGCCCCGTGCGCACGGTCTTGAGCTCGTCGCGCAGCACCTCCACCGCCTTGTCCATGTGCGCCTTTGTGGCCTTGACCGCCTCGCGCATCGTCACTCCTCCCCGCGGGCCCACCCAGGAGAGCCCTGCATCGGAACATCACCGCGCTCCATTGTATCCGCTTGGACGGCAGTTGACAGTCGGGGGCGCCGCGCCCTGCCCGAAGACCTCGGTTGGGCTGGGGCCGGATGCAGGTCTCCGACTGCCGCCCGTCAACCCTGGACCGTGAACTCCAGTCTACGAGACGGTGGAGCCGACGTCCTCGCCGAGGACCACGCGTCTGATGTTCCCCGGCACCCGGATGTTGAACACTCGGATCGGGATCCTGGCATTCTGACAGAGCGACACCGCGGCGGCGTCCATGATCTT
Organism: Acidobacteria bacterium 37-71-11; assembly: GCA_002279285.1. Taxonomy (GTDB): domain Bacteria; phylum Acidobacteriota; class Thermoanaerobaculia; order Thermoanaerobaculales; family Thermoanaerobaculaceae; genus RBG-13-68-16. The sequence goes on along the minus strand of NCBR01000190.1, from coordinate 1,524 downwards.
CAGGCTGTGCTCGAGCAGGTACTGGTAGCTCGCCAGCTTGAGCAGCTTGGCGCCGGCATCCCGCACCGGGTCGGCCGTGTACAGGCCGTCCACTTTGGTGCCCTTGAGCAGGGCGTCGGCGCGGATCTCGGAGGCCCGTAGCGCGGCGGCGGAGTCGGTCGTGAAGAACGGGTTGCCGGTGCCTGCGGCGAAGATCACTACCCGGTTCTTCTCGAGGTGCCGGATCGCCCGCCGGCGGATGAACGGCTCGGCAACCTCGCGGATGTCGATGGCGGTCAACACGCGGGTGAAGCAGCCGCGCTGCTCGAGGGCGTCCTGCAGCGCGAGCGCGTTGATCACGGTGGCGAGCATGCCCATGTTGTCGCCGGTCACGCGGTCGAGCCCCTGCTCGGTGGCGGCGATGCCGCGGATGATGTTGCCGCCCCCGATCACGATCGCGACCTCGACGCCGAGGTCGCGTACTTCGGCGATCTCGCCCGCCAGGACGGGGAGCACCTCGGGCGCGATCCCGAACGGCTGGTTGCCCATCAGGACCTCGCCCGAGAGCTTCAGAACGATGCGCCGGTACGACGCCGAGCCGGTCACTTCGCGGCCGCCGCGGCCCCTTCGCCGAGCTTGAAGCGGAGGAAGCCCTTCACGACCGCGCCGTTGCGCTGGGCGAGCACCGCCGCGACTTTCGTCGTCGGGTCCTTGACGAACGGCTGCTCGAGCAGGCAGACCTGCTCGTAGAACTTCGCGACCTTGCCTTCGGCGATCTTCTCGATCACCGGCGCCGGCTTGCCGGAACCGGCGGCCTGCGCCCTGGCGATCTCGCGCTCCTCGTTGACGGCCTCGGCCGGCACGTCGGCGGGCGACACCCAGCGCGGTTCGGCAGCCGCGATCTGCATCGCCACGTCCTTGACCGTCTCCTCGTCGGCGCCGGCCGAGATCTCGACGAGCACGCCGATCTTGCCTCCCATGTGGAGGTAGGACCCGATCCGCATCCCTTCGCCCGCCGCCATGAAGCCGGCTCGCGAGAGCTGAATGTTCTCGCCGATCGTGGCGATCTGGGCGGCGATCACCTCCGCGACGGTGTGCAGCGGGTCGGCGATCGCGCGGGTCGCCTTGACCTTCTCGGCATCGCCGACGCCGTCGGCCGCCACCTGGTCGGCCAGCGCCTGGACCAGCGCCTGGTATTGCTCGGTGCGGGCGACGAAGTCGGTCTCGCAGTTGAGCTCGACCATGCCGCCGCGGCGGCCGTCCTCGATCACTGCGATCGCGACAAGCCCGTCCTTGGCGGTGCGGCCGGCCTTCTTCGCCGCGGCCGACAGCCCCTTCTTGCGGAGGATCCTGACCGCCTCCTCCATGTCGCCGTTCGCCTCGGCGAGCGCGCGCTGGCAATCCATCATCCCGGCGCCGGTCTTCTCTCGCAGTTCCTTCACCACTGCAGCAGGAATCGCCATCTCGTCCCTCCATGAAAACGGCCAGGAAGCGCCCCCCTGGCCGTGCAAGACCGTGAATCGTGGTTCGTGGATGGTGGTTCGA
>NCBR01000189.1 GCA_002279285.1 Acidobacteria bacterium 37-71-11 | reverse complement strand
GTCCACCACCAGGTCCTTGATCACGGGGAACGCCCGGGAGCGGAACGGCTCGGCCACGATCGTGTCCCCGTCCTTGAACTGCCGCATGAACAGCTGACAGGTCGTCGTGAGCTTCTGCGGGCCGTGCGCGATCCCGGAGATCATGAAGCCGCACGAGCCGCAGATCCCCTCGCGGCAGTCGTGGTCGAACGCGACCGGCCGCTCGCTCTGCTTGATCAGGCGCTGGTTCAGGATGTCGAGCAGCTCGAGGAACGAACAGTCCTCGGCCACGTCGTCCATCGCGTAGGCCACCAGCCGCCCCTTGTCCGCCTGGTTCTCCTGCCGCCAGATCTTCAACGTCAGCTTCATTTGTAGCTCCGCTGTGCCAGGTGCACATTCTCGAACGCGAGGGGTTCCTTGTGCACCTCGGGGGTCTTGCCCTCGCCCTTGAACTCCCACGCTGCCACGTACGCGTACTGCTCGTCGTTGCGCTGCGCCTCGCCGTCGGTGGTCTGGTGCTCCTCGCGGAAGTGGGCGCCGCACGACTCGTCGCGCATCAGCGCGTCGTACGCGAGCAGCTCGCCCAGCTCCAGGAAGTCGGCTACGCGGCCGGCCTTCTCCAGCTCCTGGTTGAAATCGGCGCCGGAGCCGGGAACGAGGACATTCTTCCAGAACTGCTCGCGCAGCTCGGGGATACGTGTGAGGGCGGTCTTCAGCCCCGCCTCGTTGCGGCCCATGCCGACGAACTCCCACATGATCTTGCCCAGGTCGCGGTGGAACTCGTCCACCGTCCGCTTGCCGTTCACCCCGAGCAGCTTGGCCGTCCGCTCCCCGACCGAGCGCTCCGCCTCCTTGAAGGCGGGGTGGTCCACACTGGGGCGCGCCCCCGGCTTCACCTTCGTCAAGTAGTCGGCAATCGTGTAGGGGATGACGAAGTAGCCGTCCGCCAGGCCCTGCATGAGCGCGCTGGCGCCAAGGCGGTTGGCGCCGTGGTCGGAGAAGTTGGCCTCGCCCAGCACGTGCAGACCGGGCAGGTTGCTCATCAGGTTGTAGTCCACCCAGAGCCCGCCCATAACGTAGTGCATCGCCGGGTAGATCCGCATCGGCCACTTCCACGGGTCCTCGCCGGTGATGCGTTCGTACATCTCGAAGAGGTTGCCGTACCGGGCCTCGATCACGCCCTTGCCGAGACGGCCGATGGATTCGCTGAAGTCGAGGTAGACCCCGCGCCCTCCCGGCCCGACGCCGCGGCCCTCGTCGCATACCTGCTTGGCGGCGCGAGAGGAGATGTCCCGCGGCGCGAGGTTGCCGTAGCTGGGGTACTTGCGCTCCAGGTAGTAGTCGCGGTCGTCCTCGGGGATCTCCCACGGCTTGCGCGCATCTCCACCCTTCTTGGGCACCCAGACGCGGCCGTCGTTGCGCAGCGACTCGCTCATCAGCGTGAGCTTGCTCTGGTGCTCGCCCGCGACCGGGATGCACGTCGGGTGGATCTGGGTGTAGCAGGGGTTGGCGAAGAGCGCCCCCTTGCGGTGGGCCCGCCAGATCGCCGTGGCGTTGCAGCCCTTGGCGTTGGTCGAGAGGTAGAAGACGTTGCCGTAGCCTCCCGTGCCCAGAAGCACCGTGTCGGCGGCGTGGGAAGTGATCTTCCCCGTGACCATGTCGCGCACGACGATGCCCTTGGCGTGGCCGTCGACGACGACCAGCTCCAGCATCTCGTGTCGCGGGTGCATCTTCACCGAGCCGAGCGCCACCTCGCGGCTGAGCGCCGCGTAGGCGCCGAGCAGGAGCTGCTGGCCCGTCTGGCCCCTGGCGTAAAACGTTCGCGATACCTGCGCCCCGCCGAACGACCGGTTCGCCAGGTAGCCGCTGTACTCGCGCGCGAACGGCACGCCGAGCGCCACGCACTGGTCGATGATGGCGTTGCTGACCTCGGCCAGGCGGTAGACGTTGGCCTCGCGGGAGCGGAAGTCGCCCCCCTTCACCGTGTCGTAGAAGAGGCGGAAGACGCTGTCGCCGTCGTTCTGGTAGTCCTTGGCCGCGTTGATGCCGCCCTGGGCCGCGATGCTATGGGCGCGGCGCGCGCTGTCCTGGTAGCAGAACGCCTCGACCTCGTAGCCGAGCTGGCCCAGGCTCGCGGCGGCGGCTCCGCCCGCGAGCCCGGTCCCGACGACGATGACCTTGTACTTGCGCTTGTTGGACGGGTTCACCAGCTTCATGTCGAAGCGGTGCTTCTCCCACTTCTTCTCGATGGGACCCGATGGGATCTTGGCGTCGAGTGTCATGGTGCCCTCTCCCTAACGGATGATGCCCAGCAGGACCGCGACGGGCACGGAGACGAAGCCGACGGCGATGATCACCGCGAGTCCCGTAGCCACGATCTTCCGCAGGCGGTTGTACTTCGGGTGGTTGGCGCCGAGCGTCTGGAGCATGCTCCACGCCCCGTGCCAGAGGTGGTAGGCCAGGACGAGCATGGCCACGATGTAGACCGCCGAGATCAGCGGCACCTGGAAGCCGTGGACGACGTTGGAATAGACGTCCGTCGCGCTGCGGCCCGGCCCCACCTTCAGAAAGGTGAACATGAGCAGGTGGTAGATCAGGTAGAGAAGGATGATCGGGCCGCTGAAGATCATGGTGCGTGCGGCGTACGAGGTCTCGATGTTCTTCTTGACCACGTAGCCCACGGGCCTCGCCCTCCAGTCGGCAAGCGTCACCTGCAGCGCCGCGAGCAGGTGCAGCAGGATGGCGACGATCATGACCGCGCGCACGCCCAGGAGGATCTCCTCCCCGCCGTTGTGCAGGAAGTGAGCGTACGTATTGATCTTCTCGGGTCCGAAGAAGATCTGGAGGTTCCCGACCATGTGTCCCACGAGCCAGAGGAACATCATGACGCCCGTGACCGCCATGACGATCTTCTTCCCAACTGTCGTCCGGTAGAAGGCCAACCAACCTTGCATTCGAGGCTCCCATGCGTGGAGGTCCGTTGTGGGCCAACGCCAAGGCTCAGATCAAAAAGCCGCCGACAGTATAGTCGCGGCACGCGCCCATGCAAGCCCTGGTTGAGCCGAGGCAACGCGGCGGCACCACGGAATCGAGATTCGCAATTCAGAATACGGACCGAGAAGAAGACTCGCCGATGCGAAAACGCCAGGCGGGTGTTCGGGCATAATTCGACCACTGCCGGCAAACGCCGTTGTCACGCCCCTACCGGCGCACACGGTAGGCCGAGGAACGAAGCACAGGCGGCGACGATGCGGCCGGTGGCCTTCCCATCGCCGTAGGGGTTCGTCGCGCGGGCCATGGCGTCGTACGCCACGCGGTCGGTGAGCAGGCGGCTCGCCTCCTCGACGATGGCGCGCCGGTCGGTGCCCACCAGCTTGACCGTGCCCGCCGTCACCGCCTCCGGGCGCTCGGTCGTGTCGCGCATGACGAGCACCGGCTTGCCCAAACTCGGCGCCTCCTCCTGCACACCGCCCGAGTCCGAAAGGATCACGGTGGCGCGGCTCATCATGGCGACGAACGGCAGGTAGGAGAGCGGCTCGATGAGGTGGATGTTGGCGGTTCCGGCAAAGCGCAGGATTGCGTCCACCGGGCGGCGGACGTTCGGGTTCAGGTGCACCGGGTAGACGAACGCCGCGTCCGGAAAGCGCCGCGCCAGTTCCGCGATCGCCTGGCAGATCGCCTCGAAACCGGGGCCGAAGTTCTCCCTGCGGTGGCCGGTGATGAGGACCAGCGGCTGCGCGCCGCTGACCACACCGTCCGGCAGGCCGGGGATCGCCGGCCTTGCGTTCTTGACGATTTCGAGCGCGAGGAAGAGGGCGTCGATCACGGTGTTGCCGGTGACGACGATGCGGTCGCCGGGCACACCCTCCCGCAGCAGGTTGGCGCGGTTGCCTGCGGTGGGCGCGAAGTGCAGCCGCGCGAGCCGGGTCGTCAGGATACGGTTGGCCTCTTCCGGCCACGGCGACTCGAGGTTGCCGGTGCGCAGCCCGGCCTCGACGTGGCCGACGGGAATGTGGCGGTAGAACGAGGCGAGCGCTGCGCAGAACGTCGTCGTGGTGTCGCCCTGGACGAGGACGAGGTCGGGCTTCGCTTCGGCCAGGTGCCGGTCGATCGCCTCGATGGCACGGCCGGTGAGCCCCGCCAGCGTCTGCTCCGGCACCATCAGGTCGAGGTCGGCGTCCGGGGCGATTGCGAATGCCTCCAGCACCTGATCGAGCATCTGGCGGTGCTGTGCGGTGACGCAGACGTCGCAGGCAAAGCGTGGGTCGGCACGCAACGCGAGCACGACCGGCGCCAGCTTGATCGCCTCGGGGCGGGTGCCGAAGACGATGGAGACCTTCCTCATGGCCGCAATGCGCCGCAGCGGACCTCGCGGTCGACCTCGGCGAGGTCGGCATCGACCATCATCGTGACGAGGGCCTCGAAACCTGTGTGCGTTGTCCACCCGAGTTTGGTCCTGGCCTTGGCCGGGTCGCCGAGCAGGTGCTCGACCTCGGTGGGGCGGAAGTAGCGGCGGTCCACCTCGACCAGCACGCGGCCGTCCTCGCCGACGCCTTGCTCCGCCTGCCCCTCGCCGCGCCAGGTGAGCGGCATCCCCGCGCGGGCGAACGCGAGCTGGCAGAACTCCCGCACCGAGTGCGTCTCGCCCGTCGCGACGACGTAGTCGTCCGCCGCGTCGGCTTGCAGCATCAGCCACATCGCCTCGACGAAGTCGCCGGCGAACCCCCAGTCGCGCTTCGCGTCGAGGTTGCCGAGATAGAGCTTGTCCTCAAGACCATGTTTGATGTGCGCTACCGCACGGGTGATCTTGCGGGTGACGAACGTCTCGCCGCGCCGCGGCGATTCGTGGTTGAAAAGGATCCCGTTGACGGCGAAGATCCCGTACGCCTCGCGATAGTTGCGGGTGATGAAGAAGGCGTACGCCTTGGCCGCGGCGTAGGGGCTGCGCGGGTAGAACGGCGTGGTCTCCGTCTGCGGAACCTCCAGCGCTTTGCCGAACAGCTCGGAGGAGGACGCCTGGTAGAAGCGGGCGTCGAGCCCCAGCTCGCGCATCGCCTCGAGCAGGCGCACCGCGCCGACGCCCGTGACCTCGGCGGTGTACTCCGGCACGTCGAACGAGACCTTGACGTGCGACTGCGCGCCAAGGTTGTAGATCTCGTCCGGGCGCACGACCTTGAGCAGCTTGTTCAGCGACGACGCGTCGTTGAGGTCGCCGTAGACGAGGTGCAGGCGCACGTCCGGCTCGTGCGGGTCCTGGTAGA
>NCBR01000188.1 GCA_002279285.1 Acidobacteria bacterium 37-71-11 | reverse complement strand
CCGCGGCTACTCCGGCTGCCGCCCCGAGATCCCGCTCACCTACGTCGCGCTGCTCAACGCCGGCGTCACCCCGGTCGTGTGCGAGAAGGGCAGCGTCGGCGCCTGCGGCGACCTGGCGCCGATGAGCCAGCTCGCGCTCTCGCTCATGGGCGAGGGCGAGGCGTTCTACCAGGGCGAGCGCATGCCGACCGCGAAAGCGATGGAGTTGGCCGGGGTCCCGGTGCCGGGGTTGCAGGCGCGCGACGGCCTCGCCGCGATCAACGGCTCGAACCTGATCACCGGGATGGGCTGCCTGCTGCTGCACGACATCGAGCGCTGGATCAAACAGGCGGAGATCGCGGCCGCGATGTCGCTCGAGGCGCTGCTCGCCAACATGAAGCCGTACCAGGCGATGCTGCACGAGCTGCGCGGCTTCCCCGGCGCGGTCACCTGCGCCGCCAACCTGCGCCGGGTCATGGACGGCTCCGACCTCGTCACCGGCAAGCTCAAGGTCAAGGTGCAGGACGCCTACTCGATGCGCGCGACGCCGCAGGTGATCGGCGCGCTGCGCGACATGATGGCGTACGCGCGCAAGCAGTTCGAGATCGAGCTCAACGGCGTCGCCGACAACCCGATCTTCGTCGCCGAGGAGAACCGCGTGCTCACCGGCGCCAACTTCCAGGGGACGCCGGTGTCGCTGCCGCTCGACACCGTCGGCGCGGGCGTCACGATGGTGTCGGTGCTCTCCGAGCGCCGCCTGAACCGCCTGCTCAACCCCGCCCTCTCGGTCGGGCTGCCGGCGTTCCTCACCAAGGGCGCCGGGATGTTCTCCGGCCACATGCTCTCGCAGTACACCGCCGACATGCTCATCGTCGAGCAGCGCATCCTCTCGGCGCCGTCGTTCGTCCAGTCGATCCCGGCCGCGGCCGACCAGGAGGACTTCGTCAGCATGGGGATGAACGGTGCGCTCAAGACGAAACAGATCCTCACCAACGCGTTCGGCGTGCTCGGCATCGAGCTGATCGCCGCGGCGCAGGCGCTCGACTTCCGCGAGTTCACCCCTGGCGCCGGCACCCGCGCCGCCAAGACCGCCGTGCGGAAGGTGGTCGAGCACCTCGAGGTGGACCGTCCCCTCTTCGCCGACCACAACGCGATGATGGCCTGCGTCGAGCGCTGCGACGTCCTCGCCGCCGTCGAGGGTGAGATCGGCCCGCTCGCGAGTTCCTGGTAAGCGACCTAGGCTCTCAGCCCACGGGACCTGGAAGCTGGCGCGCGTTCATCGCCACGGTCCGCCGGGCTGCCACGTTCCGACACGCCGCTCGCGCCGTCGCAGATCATCGAGTACCGGCAACAAGAAAGCGCCCAGAATCCGAGTGAACTCGTCGGCAAACCCGGCCGGGACCGTCAGTCGTGCTCGCCGAGCGAAGGCCGCCACCTGCGCCGGGCGTGATGGATTCTCCCAGTACTCCCGCGTCAGCCCGATCGGCACGCCACTCGTCACCGGTGTTCCTCGCCTCGCAAAGGTCCGCTCGATCGACTCCGCGAGCCGGTCCCGCTCGAACTCGAAATGGCAGGCAAGGTGGTACAGGTCGAAGAAGTCCTTGATCCGGCTGTTCCGGTCGCCGAGAACCACCAGGGCCTCGAACTTCTCCGCGACCACGGCATCACGCGGGTAGGCGAGTACCGTCGGCGCCGGGAGGTCGAGGAGCGCAGGGTAGACGCACTCCTCCGGTTGGGGCCACACCTCGTCACCGAGGCCCATGTCGATCTGAAGCGACAGACGCGCGGTGCCGCAGTGCGCTTGGAGCGTCGCTCAGGTGCCCGCGTATTCGTCTTCGGCCCGGATCGCCTCCAAGCGCATGCCTGCAACGTCGAAGACCAGGCCATCGGGTTCGACAGCCGTCGCCAAGACGGCGCGCAGGTCGTCACGGATCGCGGCGAACGAGCCGTCGCCGCGACGCAGGAGATCGAGGTCCCGGGTCGCCCGATACGGCTGCTCGGACCACACGCGTAGCAACATCGCGCCCTTGAGCACGAAGCGGTCACGCAACTCCGACCGTTCAAGCCGGTACAGGAAGCGTTCGAAGCAGTAGCCCGTGAGCAACGTCTGGTAGTCGTCGCCGGTTTGCTTGGCGCGGTTGTACAGACGGGCGCACACAGAGGCGCCAAGGTTGGTCCGGTCCTTGCTCATGCGATCGCGTCCAGGTAGGGTTGCATGACGCGGGTGACCCGGCAGACGCGCGCGAAGTTGGCCAGCTCGCTGGCCCGACCACGGTAGCGGCGGCTGAAGTCGCGCAGCGCCTCGACGGCCACATCGATGCCGACCTTGTTGCGATACTTGAAGCAGTCGACCACCGTCTTGGCCGCCGAATATACGCGAACCTCGACACCCTCGATCCGATGCGTTTCAATTCCCGCGACGAGGGCGGCCCCCGAGGAGCGTGCCACTCGCAGCAGAGGGTAGTCGAGGCGTGGTTTCCTCGACCGCTCGGGCAGCGTGATCCAAACGTCCGCCGGGTTCTGTGTCGTCAGACCGTGAAAACGCAGCGCGGTGAGAAGACAGAACACTCCCGCCGGCACCCGCTTGGCGACCTGCACAAGTGTGTGCTCAGCCGTGTAGCGGTGGTTGCGCGCGACGTACAGGCCGCGCGCCTGCCGTTCGACGAGCCCCTTGCGGACGAGGTTATAGAGCCGCCCCCGGGGTATGCCACGCGACTCGAGATCGATCGGACGCACCACTCCGAGTCGGCGAATGGCCCTGAGAATCGTGCGGTCATCCTTACGCGCAGTCATGGCAACACGGATAATACAAAACGTCGGGCATTATGCGCAAGTCCCGACGTATTGTTCGTGTCACGACCCCCCACACCCGACCTCGATGCAGATCTTGGCGCACGATCGCGCGAACCGTCATCCGACGCCTCGGACGTTCAGACCTCACACCCACGACCCATGCGATTCGACGCCGGCGGCCAGACGCCGCGCTCACCGGTAGACGGGCTATCCTGGTCGCCGCCATGCTGACGATCCGGCCGCTCGCCGCCGCCCTCAACCCCCCGGCCCAGGTCGCCGCGGCCATGGCCCGCGTCGCGGAGCACCTCGACCGCCGCGGGATCGCCCACCGCTTCGTGACCGGCGAGAGCGACTTGCACGACGCTCTGCTCATCGTGACCGGGGGGAGCGAGCACCTCGCGCTGGCGGCGGCCGACCGGTTGCCGGGGCCGGTGTTCCTGCTGGCGCACGCCGAGCTTAACTCGCTCCCCGCCGCACTCGAGGTCCTCGCCCATCTGCGCCAGCGCGGACGGCCGGGGCGGATCTTCCTGGTCGAGGACGCCGACGACCGGTCGCTGCCGCAGCTCGCCCGCCACCTCGAGACGCGCCGGCGCCTGCACTCCGTGCGCCTCGGCCGCATCGGCGTCCCATCCGACTGGCTCGTCGCGAGCACGCCGTCCGCGGAGCTCGTCCAGGCGACGTGGGGCCCGGCGGTCGTGGACGTTCCGATGGAGGAGGTGGTCGCGGCCATGCGCGACGCTGACGCGGGCGAAACGCGGCGCGTCCGGGACCACGCCACGGCCGGCGCCGAGGCGGTCCGCGAGCCGTCGCCGCTCGATCTGGACGCCGCCGCGCGCGTGACCGTCGCGCTCGGCGCCGTCGTCCGCGCGCATCGCCTCGACGCGTGCACCGTGCGCTGCTTCGACCTCGTGACCGGGGCCGGCACGACCGGCTGCCTGGCGCTCTCGTGGCTGCAGGACGAGGGTATCGTGGCGGGCTGCGAGGGCGACGTGCCGGCGGCGCTGACGATGCTGTGGCTGCAGCTGACGACCGGCGGGCCCGGGTTCATCGCGAACCCGCAGGAGATCGATCCGGCGGCCGGCACGCTCTGGTTGGCGCACTGCACGATCGCCCGCCGCCTCGTGTCGCGCTACACGCTGCGCTCGCACTTCGAGTCGTCGCTCGGCGTCGGCATCGCGGGCGAGGTCCCGCCGGGACCCGCCACGGTGGCCCGCGTCGGCGGCGCCGACCTGCGCGAGCTGTTCGTTTCGGACGCCGAGATCCTCGGCAACGGCACGAGTCCTGAGCGCTGCCGCACGCAAGTGCTCCTACGCCTCGCCGCGGACGCCCGCGAGCTGCTCGAGCGCCCGCTCGGCAACCACCACGTGCTGGCGCCCGGCCGCTGGGCCGACGAGCTGCGCGAGTACCACGACCTCTTCGTCGCCGCCGGGAGCGCGACACGTTGACCGGCGGCGACCTGCGCGGCGCGATCGCGCGCGGCTGGAGGAGCGGGTCCGGCATCGTCGGTCTGATCGCCGCCGGCACGCTCGCGCTCCACCTCGCCGCGGCCAACGTCTACGGGCTGTTCATCGACGAGCTGTACTTCCTCGCCTGCGGGGAGCACCTCGCGTGGGGGTACGTGGACATGCCGCCGCTGACGGCGGTGCAGGCGTGGCTCGCGCGAAGCCTGTTCGGCGACTCGATGCTCGCGATCCGGCTCTTCCCCGCGCTCGCCGGCGCCGGCCTGGTGCTGCTCGCCGGCGCGCTGGCGCGCGAGCTCGGCGGGAGGCGGTTCGCGCAGGGGCTCGCCGCGTTCGCGGTCGCGACCGCGCCCGGCGACCTCCTCGCCGCCAGCTACCTGTCGATGAACTCGATCGAGCCGCTGCTCTGGATGGGGTGCGCGCTCGTGCTTCTCCGCATCATCAGGACCGGCGACACGAGGCTGTGGCTCGCCTTCGGGCTGGTCGCGGGGATCGGGCTCGAGAACAAGGACACGATGCTGCTGTTCGGCTTCGCCCTCGTGGCCGGACTGCTGCTCACGCCCGAGCGCCGACTGATGGCGAACCGCTGGTTCGTCGCGGGCGGCGCGGTTGCGTTCGTGATCTTCCTGCCCAACCTGGTCTGGATGATCGAGCACCACTTCCCTCACCTCGAGATGCTCGCCAACATCCGCCGCAGCGGCCGCAACGTCGAGCTGTCGCCGCTGCAGTTCATGGCGCAGCAATTCGTCTTCACCGGACCGCTCGCGGCGCCGATCTGGCTCGCCGGCCTGGGGCGGCTGCTCGCCGGCCGGGCGTTCCGGCCGTACCGCGCACTCGGCCTCGCCTATGTCGTCACGATCGCCGTGCTGCTCGCTCTGCATGGCCGCGTTTACTACCCGCTGCCGGCGTACGCGATGCTGTTCGCCGCCGGCGCGGTGGCGCTCGAGGCGTGGCTCGCCCACCCCGGGTTGCGATGGGTGAAGCCGGCGTACGCGGGGGTTGTGGCGCTCGCCGC
>NCBR01000187.1 GCA_002279285.1 Acidobacteria bacterium 37-71-11 | reverse complement strand
TCCGGAGGCGAGGAGCTTGTCGCCCGAGAACGCGGCGTAGCTGGTCGAGCCGTAGCCGATGTCGATCACGATCGCGCCGAGCCGGCGCTCGTCGGCGGTGAGGGTGGCGTCGGCGGCGGCCACCGGGGCGAACAGGAACTCCTCCACCTCGAGTCCGGCCTCGTTGATCGCCTTCTCGATCGTGCGGACCGGGCTCTCCTGGCACGCCAGCACGTAGGCGTCCACGGCGAGGTGCCGCCCGACCATCGACTGCGGGTCGAGCAGGCCGTCCTGATCGTCGAGGGAGTAGGTCGGCGACACCACGTTGAGGACGGTGTGACCCGCGGGGAGCGGCTGGCGCCGCACCGCGTCGTGCAACGCCTCGAGGTCGGACATGTTCACCTCGCGCTCGCGCGCGCCCATCGAGATCGCGGCCCGCGTGAGCCGCCCGCTGACGAAGATCCCGGCAACCGACGCGACCACCTTCTCGGCGGGCAGCTTGGCCATGAGTTCGGCCTCCTCGGCTGCCGCCTTGATCGCCGCCACCACCGGTTTCATCTGCACGACCTGGCCAGAGCGCATCCCGCTCGACGGGGCGAGGCCCACGCCGCGGATCACCATCTCGTCGCTCTCCGAGAGCTCGGCGATGAGAGCGAGCACCCGGTGGTTCCCGACGTCGAGGGCGGCGATGACGCGAGGCCCCTGCGCCATCACTTCGCCTCCTCTGGGTCCGGCGGCGCCGGCAGTACCGCCACGAGACCGGAAACGCGGGCGTCGAGCCTGACCGGCGCCGGCCGCGTGGCGGTCCACGCGGTGAGGACGCGCCGGGCGGCGGCCAGGCCGGCCGGCTTCGTCGGGTCCGCCAGCACCGGCAACGCCGTTCCGGCGAAGTGGAGCGCGACGTCGCTCGGACCGACCCGCTCCACGCGTTCGAGCCGCGCGCCCCAGGCCCGCTCGAGCACCGGGACGGCGGCGAGCAGGACGGCACTCTCGTCGGGGAACGGGGCGAAACCGTCGAGCTCGAGCCACGACCCGCCGTCGGGCGCCGGCCCGAGGATCCGCCCCTCCCGATCCACGAAGCGGCGGACGCCCGCGTCCTGCAACACGGCGGCCGGCTCACGCTCGGTGACGGAACAGGTCACGACGCCGTCGAGCGAGACCTGCACCGAGGCGTCGGCGACCCACGGCACCGCGAGCACGCTCGCACGCAACGCGCCGGCGCGGGTGGCGACCGTCGGGCGACCGAGCGCGGCGCGCAGGACCGCCTCGACGTCCCGCGCGGGGAAGCGCCGGGTGCCCGAGACGCGCACCTCGCGCACCTGGAGCGCGGCGGCGAGCGCCGCGGTGACGACGAGCACGGCCCCGGCCTGCAGCGCCCGGGTGAGGACGCGGCGCCAGGGGCGGCGGTGGCGGACCGGCCCGCTCACCGGCCGTCCTCCACGAGCCAGCGGTCCCCGAGGCGCACGACGTTGCCGGCGCCCATGGTGAGGAGCACGTCGCCGGGCCGCAGCAGGCCGCGCAGCACCGCCAGCGCGTCGTCGAACGAAGCGGCCGGCTGCACGTGCCGGTGGCCGGCGCGGCGCGCGGCATCGACCACGAGCGCGTCGGTCACGCCGGGGATCGGTTGCTCGCGCGCCGGATAGATCGGGAGGACCACCACGACGTCGGCGCCCAGCAGGGCGTCTCCGAACTCGCGGGCGAAGTCGCGGGTGCGCGAGAACAGGTGCGGCTGGAACGCGACGACGATGCGCGCGTCCGGGAAGCTCTGGCGCGCCGCCTGCAGCGTCGCCGCGACCTCGCTGGGGTGGTGGGCGTAGTCGTCCACGAGCACGACGCCCTCGCGCTCGCCCTTGCGCTCGAAGCGGCGGGCGACGCCGGTGAAGGCGGCGATGGCGGCCGCGATCTCGGCGAAGGGGACGCCGATCTCGAGCGCGGCCGCGGTGGCGCCGAGCGCGTTGGCGAGCATGTGGCGGCCCGGCAGCGGCAGCGTGAGTTCTCCGAGTTCCGTGCCGTGGGCCACCACGCGGCACGTGGCGCCGAGGCCCGAGAGCTGCACGGAGCGTCCCTGCACGTCGGCCTGCGGCGAGAAACCGTAGGTCACCGTGCGGTGGCCGAACCTGGGCAGGAGGCGGCGCACGCCGGGGTCGTCGAGGCAGGCGACCACGGCGCCGTAGAACGGCACGCGGTCGGCGAAGGTGACGAACGCCTCCTCCATCGCGCCCACCGACCCGTAGGTGTCGAGGTGCTCGGCCTCGACCGTCGTGATCACGGCGAGGGCCGGGAAGAGGGCCAGGAACGAGCGGTCGAACTCGTCGGCCTCGCAGACCAGATACTCGGAGCGCCCGAGGCGGGCGTGGGCGCCGAGGAAGTGCATCCGGCCCCCGACCACGACCGTCGGGTCGAGGCCGGCCCGCGTCAGCACGAAGCCGGTCAGCGAGGTCGTGGTCGTTTTGCCGTGCGTTCCCGCCACGGCGATAGTCCACTTCAGGCGGGAGATCTCACCCAGCATCTCGGCGCGGCGGATCACGCCGACGCCGCGCCCGCGGGCCGCCTCGACTTCCGCATTGTCGGGCGGCACCGCCGAGGAGTGGACGAGGACCTGGACGCCTTCGAGGTGGGCGGGGTCGTGGCCGACCATCACCGGGATGCCGAGGCTCTCGAGACGCACGGTGGCCTCGCTGGCGGCAAGGTCGCACCCCGAGACGACGAAACCCTCGCTGTGGAGCAGCTCGGCGAGACCGCACATGCCGGCGCCGCCGATGCCGACGAAGTGGAGATGGCGGACATGCCCGAAGTTCATGGGTGACCGCCTTCGCCGCCGGCTCTTTCCAGGACGAGGCGCGCGACGGCGGCGGCGGCGTCCGGACGGGCGAGACGCCCGGCGGCCCGCCCGCGCTCGACGAGGCGTTCCGGCGTTGCGAGCATCGCGGCCAGCGTGGCGGCGAGCCTGGGAGGGGTCGCCTCGACCTCCTGCAGCACCTCGGCGCCGCCGGTCGCGGCGAAGGCGCGGGCGTTGGCGAGCTGGTGACCGTGAGCCGCGGCCGCGAACGGAACCAGCAACGCCGCCCGCCGCGCCGCGGCGAGCTCGGCGATCGTGAGCGCCCCGGCGCGGGCGATCACGAGGACGGCCTCGGCCAACGCCTCGGCGGGCCGCTCCAGGAACGCCGTCACCTCGGCCGCAACGCCGCACATGGCGTAGCGCTCGCGCACCTCGGCCGCCCAGCGCGGGCCCGCCTGGTGCACGATGCGCGGCAGCGCGCAGCTCCGGCCGAGTTCGGCGAACGCGCCCGGGAGCGCCGCGTTGAGGAACGCCGACCCCTGGCTCCCGCCCAGGACCACGACCGAGACGGGAACGGTGGGCGGTGCCGGGACGGAGAAGAACTCCGCTCGAACGGGGTTCCCGGTCCAGTGCGCCGGCAGCGAAGGGAACGCCGCAACGGCCTCGGCAAAGCCGCACGCCACCGCGACCGACCACGGCGCCAGCAGCCGGTTGGCGGCGCCGGGGCAGGCGTTCTGCTCCTGGAGCACGACCGGCAGTCCGAGCGCGCCGGCGGCGAGCGCTCCGGGCACCGAGGCGTACCCGCCCACCGCGAGCACGGCGGCGGCGTGGCGGTGCATCAGGAACGCCACCGCCCCGACGAGCGCCGGCAGCAGCTGGAGCGCCGCCACCACCTGCGCGCCGCGCGAGCGCGCGACCGCTCCGCTGACTGCGAGCAGGCGGATCGGAATCCCGGTCTCGGGCACCCGGACCGCCTCCATGCCGCGGCGGGCGCCAAGCCACGACACCGCGGCCCCGGCGCGCTCGAGCTCGGCCGCAACGGCGAGACCCGGGAAGAGGTGACCCCCGGTGCCGCCGCCGGCGATGACGATCTCGGTCATGCCCCCTCCTTGCCGATGTTGATCAGGAGGCCGACGGCGACGAGCGTAAGCATCACGTCGGAGCCGCCCGCGGACAGCAGCGGCAGGGGCAGGCCTTTCGCCGGCAGGAGCTTGAGGCACACCGAGACGTTGAGCAGCGCCTGGACGCCGATCGTCACGGCGAGGCCGGCGGCGAGAAAGGCGGCGGACGGAGTGCTGGCGCGGCGGACCGCGACGAGGGCGCGGGCGACGATGACTCCGAGGATGGCAACGATGGTGAGCGTGCCGATCAGGCCGAGCTCCTCGCCGATGACGGCAAAGATGAAGTCGGTGTGGGGTTGCGGCAGGGCCAGGAGCTTCTGCAGGCTCTGTCCGGGCCCGCGTCCCAGGATGCCGCCGCTGCCGATCGCGATCAGCGACTGCTGCACCTGGTAGCTGGTCTCGCCGAAGAAGGTGCGCAGTCGTTCGACGCGGTACGGCTTGACCGCGATTGCGACCAGGAACACGACCGCAGCGGCGGCGGCGAGGCCGGCGAGCGGGCGCAGCGGGACATCGGCGAGGAGCAGGATGCTCACCGCCGCCACCAGGAGGAGGACCGCGGATCCGAGGTCGGGCTCGACCAGGACGAGCGCCACGGTGAGGGCGATGATGCCAAGGGCGAGATGGTGCGCTCGATGCCGCGCCTTGCGATCGGGAAACGGGCCTCCGAGGAGGGCGGCGAGGGCAAGCGGGAGCGTCACCTTGGCGATCGCCGACGGCTGGATCGAGCTGACGGGCAGCTGCAGCCAGCGGTGGGTGCCGGCCACCGGCGCCTGGAAGAACGCCGCTGCAAGCGCGAGCCAGGTCACGGCCAAGAGCGGGAGCGCCACTTTCCAGTTCGTGAGTCTGTCGAGCGGGGCAAAGGTAACCGCGAACATCGCGCCGAAGCCGAGCAGCACCGCGACGAGCTGCCGGAAGGCGAACTCGTACTCCCAGAGGTGGTACGACTCGCTGGCGAGCGGCCCGGAGGCGGAACCGACCATCACGACGCCGACGGCGGCGGTAAGGACGGTGGCGCCGAGGAGCGTGCGGTCGATGCGGCGGGTCTGCGGCATCAGCCTCTCCCCGCCGCGGCGAGCGCCAGGCGGGCGAACTCGTCGCCGCGGTGGCGGTAGTCCGTGAACTGGTCGAACGAGGCGCACGCCGGCGAGAGGAGCACAGTGTCGCCGGGACGGGCGAACGCCGCGGCGCGGCGCACCGCTTCGTCGAGGGTGCCGCAGCGCTCGGCCGGCGCCGTGCCTTCGAGCGCCGCGGCGATGGCGTCGGCGGCCTCGCCGATGAGGTAGATCCGCGCGAGGCGGTGCTCGGCCGCCGGCCGCAGCTCGCGGAAGTCCTGCCCCTTGCCGAGGCCGCCGAGGATCAGGTGCACGGTGCC
>NCBR01000028.1 GCA_002279285.1 Acidobacteria bacterium 37-71-11 | reverse complement strand
CCGGGGCATCGGCCGTCTCCTTCGCCGCCGCGTCGTCGAGCGCCTCCATGACCTTGGCGTAGCCGGTGCAGCGGCACAGGTTGCCGGCGAGCAGGCGGGTGCGGTCGGCGGCGTCGCCGCCGCGGGCGAGGACGGCGGCGCCGGTGAGGGCGATCCCCGGTGTGCAGAAGCCGCACTGCACGCCGCCGTGGACCACGAGCGCCTCCTGGAACGGGTGCAGGGCGCCGGCACCGGCCAGCCCCTCGACGGTAACCACATCGTGGCCATCGGCGGAGGCTGCGAGCACGAGGCAGGAGGTGACCGGGGCGCCGTCGAGCAGCACCACGCACGCGCCGCACTCGCCCGCGCCGCACCCTTCCTTGGCGCCGACGAGGCCGGCGTCCTCGCGGACCAGGTCGAGCAGGCGCCGCCCCGGCGCCACCTCGAAGCTGCGGCGCGCGCCGTTGAGCGTCAGCGTGACGGTGATCAACTCAGGCACGCGCGGCCTCCTGCAGGAAGCGGTCGAGGAGTACCGCCGCCGCGATCCGCCGGTAGCGCGCCGGGGCGCGGACGTCGTCGATCGGCGCGATGTCGTGCTGCACGGCGCGCGCCGCGTCCCGCCGCGCCGCAACGTCGGGGCGCCGCCCGGCGAGCGTGCGCTCGGCGGTGAGCGCGCGCACCGGCGTGGGCGCGACCGAACCGAGCGCCAGCCGCACGACCGCGAGCGTGCCGTCGGGCCGGATGACCGCGCGGGCGGCGAGGCTGACCACCGAGATCACCTGCTCGCGGCGCGGGCCGACCTTGACGAAGCGCTCGACGGCGCGATCGCCGGGCGGCAGCTTGCCGAGTGGGAGGTGCACCGACGTGACGAGTTCCCCCGGCGCCAGCGCGGTGCGCCCCGGCCCGAGGAGGAACTCCGCGATGGGGAGGCGGCGGGTCCCCGCCGCCGAGACCACCGTGACGGTCGCCTCGGCGACCAGGAGCGCCGGGGCGGTGTCGGCGGCCGGCGAGCCGTTGGCGAGGTTGCCGCCGAGCGTCGCGCGACACTGGATCGGCCACGCGCCGACCTGACGGGCGGCGCGGGCGAGCGCGGGGAAGGACCGCTGGATGCCGGCGTCGGCCGCGATCGCGTCCATGGTCGTGGCGGCGCCGACCTCGATCGCCTCGCCGGCGCGCCGGATGCCGGCGAGCCCGAGGCGGCCGAGGTCGACCAGGCAACCGGCGAGGCGGCGGCCGTCGCGCAGCTGCACCATCAGGTCGGTGCCGCCGGCGATCGGGCGCGCGTCCTCGCGCGCCGCCAGCACGGCCAGCGCCTCCGCGATGCTGGCGGGGCGAATCACCTCGCGAACTGGAACGTCCATCCCGGCCGGACCTCCTCGCAGCGGGCAGCGACTCCAAAGACGCCGAACGCCTGGACCGCAATAGTAGGCTGCGGCTCGCCCGTTTCCAAGGCGGGGCGGGCGCCGGCCGGCGACCTGCCGATCGGTGGGGAGACGGGGTAGGCTTACGCGAACCCGCGGCAGGCGGGGGGAGGGACCTGTGAAGCGGAGCGTTGCGGTGGCGGTGGTGTTGGTGGCGGCGGCGCCGGCCGCGGCTCAGAGCCTGCGGCGGACCCCCGTCGTGCAAGTGGTCGAACGGGTCCGCCCGGCCGTGGTCAACTTGACCGCCCGGCAGGTGGTGACCGTCCGGCCGCGGTCGTTGTTCGGCGACCTCTTCCCGGAGTTCGGCGCGACCGGCCCCCAGGTCTACACCTCGCAGTCGCTGGGCAGCGGCGTGCTGATCTCGCCGGACGGGTTGCTCGTCACCAACGAGCACGTCATCGAGGGCGCGGCGGAGATCAAGGTGAGCTTCTCCAACGGCAAGAGCGAGCAGGCCGAGGTGATCGGCTCCGACGCCGACTCCGACCTCGCAATCCTGAGGGTCGCGGCCAGGGGGCGGCCGTTCCTGCCGCTCGCCGAGAAGGACGACTCGATGATCGGCGAGACGATGATCGCGATCGGCAACCCGCTCGGGCTCGGAAGCACCGTGACCGTCGGCGTGCTCTCCGCCCGCGACCGGACCGTGACCTCGCCGGACACCCACCGGGTCTACACCGACTTCCTCCAGACCGACGCTTCGATCAACCCCGGAAACTCCGGCGGCGCCCTGGTGGACCTCGACGGCAGGTTGGTCGGGATCAACACCGCGATCATCGGCGACGCCCAGGGGATCGGCTTCGCGATCCCGGCCAAGCGCGTGCGCCGGGTCGTCAACGACCTGCTGCGCTACGGACACGTGCAGGCGGCGTGGCTGGGGATGTTCGTCGCCAACCGCGACGAGCGCCGGCCGGGAGGTCGCGGGGAGGCCACGGGCGTCGAGGTCGTTGACGTCTTTCCCGGCTCGCCGGCGGCGGCGGCAGGCCTGCATCGCGGCGCGGTGGTGTTGGCCGGCAACGGCCGGCCGATCAACGGGCGGGACGACTACACGACGCTGCTGGCCCAGCTCGCACCCGGCGACAACGTGACGTTCGAGATCGGCGGGCGCGGCGCCCTACGGGCGGTGACCCTGCGGGCGGCCGAACCGCCGGCCGACCTCGGTGAGCAGGTGCTCCTCCGGTTCGTTGGCGTCAAGCTCTCCGAGCGCGGCGGCAAGGTCGTTGTGAGCCACGTGGTGGCTGGGAGCCGGGCCGATGCGGCCGGTCTCGCCAGTGGCGACGTCGTGCTGCAGGTGAACGGCGAGCGGGTCTCGAACATCGCCCAGATCGACGCCATCGTGGCGCGCGAGCACACCCGGTCGTCGCTGTTGCTCGTGATCCAGCGCGGGGGGTTCGCCTACCAACTGCCGTTTCCGATGTCGTCATAGTCCAGGCTACGCTATACTCTGCGACGTGACGGAGCGCGCCGCCGGCGTCGTGACTGCGGTCTTCGGCCCCCTCGTGAGAGTGCAGGTGGGGGAGGACGCGCTGGTGGTGCCCTTCCGGCGCACGTTGCACTGGGCCGAGGGGATCGCCGACCGCCGGCTGGTCGTCGGCGACCGGGTGGCGCTCGAGGGCAAACCCCCCGATTCGATCGTGACCGGTGTCGAGGCGCGCCGGACGACGCTGACCCGCCGGTCGCCGGGCGAACGGCGGTCGCGCGTGATCGCGGCCAACGTGGACCAGGCCGTCGTGGTGATGGCGGCGGTGTCGCCGGAACCGAACCCGCGCCTGCTCGACCGCTTCCTGGTGGCGTGCAACCACGCCGGCATCGAGCCGGTGATCTGCTTCAACAAGGTCGATCAGGGCACCGCCGGCATCGATGCCTGGATCGGCGACTACGTGGACGCCGGGTACGAGCTGCTGCTGGCTTCCGCCCGCACCTCGCGCGGCGTCGGCTGCTTGACGCGCAAGGTCGCGGGACGCACGACCCTGTTTCCTGGCGTGCGCGAGTTCGGCTTCTGGGACCTTGCGCCCTCCGAGTTGCAGGCGTACTTCCCCGAGATCGCCCGCGCGGCGGCCGGGTGCTCGTTCGCCGACTGCACGCACGAGAGCGAGGCGGCGTGCGCAGTCAGGGATGCGGCACAGTCGGGGAAGCTCTCGGCGCGCCGCTACACCTCGTTCCTCAAGCTCCGCCAGGAACTCGAAGCCACCGCCGACCGCGCCTAGCCGGGACCGGGCGTCAGCTCCGACCCGATGCGCCGCGGGGCGCTTGCGCCGTGCCAGACCAGCGAACGGTGTTGGGTTCCAAGGGACAAGATGCACAGAAACGCCAGCGGTGGCTGGCTGGCTGGCTGGCTCGGTGCCGCACACGACGGCAGCGACGAGCGAAACGGCGAGGGCAGAGGCGAAAACCCATTGCGGCACTTGACAAACTCGAGAGAGGGTCCGAATAATAGCGTAGGAAGCGAACTACAAGGGAGGATCGGGAATGAATAAGTCAGAGATGGCCGTGAAACTCGCGAAGAAGGTCAGCCTGACACACGCCGCGGCGGCGAATGTCGTGGATGTGATCTTCAACGCACACAAGGGCATCGTCGCGGTCGAGCTGGACGCCGGGCGCAAGGTGACTCTCCCGGGCTTCGGCACCTTCGCGACGCGGAAGCGCGCGGCGAGGCAGGGTCGCAACCCGGCCACGGGCAAGGCGATCACGATCTCCGCCCGCAAGTACACCACGTTCAAGGCAGGCAAGACACTCAAGGAAAAGCTGGCCAAGTAGGCCGACCACGCCTAAGGAGGAAAGATGAACAAGACCGAGTTGATCACGAAGCTCGCGAAGAAGACGGGTCTCACCCAGGCCAAGGCGGCCGAGGCCGTGGACGCGGTCTTCAACGCCAACAAGGGCCTCATCGCGGTGGAGCTGGGCGCCGGCCGCAAGGTCACCCTGCCCGGCTTCGGCGGCTTCTCCGTCCGCAAGCGCGCCGCGCGCGCGGGCCGCAACCCCGCGACCGGCGCGACGATCAAGATCCCCGCCCGCGCCTACCCGGCGTTCAAGGTCGGCAAGACCCTCAAGGAGAAGGTGGCCAAGTAGGCCGTTCGCTTTTCCAGGTGTCCTCGGGGCGCGGGCAACCGCGCCCTTTTCATGATCGGTCGCAGTCCGGCGTTCGCCTGGCGGGCGCGTCGGCGGCGTGGCCTTGACTTTTGCCGGTGTCGGGGGTAGGACCGCCGCCGCCCTTTCCGGCGATGCGCCTGCAGCGGCCGAGCGGCGCCCCGCAACCCGCGTCAAACCGAGGTAAGCACAAGATGTGGTAGCGGATCGCCGCGAGCGACCCAATATCTTGCGGTAGGCCCCTTGACAACCCCCCGGTCGCGCTCTAGATTCGATCTGCAAAGTTCAAGTAGTACTTGAACTCTTATGGGAAGGGGGATCTGGGATGTCCGCGGAACCTTCATCGCTAGCTGTCGCTGCCTCTCGCCGGCCGGGCGCCCAGGGCGTTTCGGTTCGACGCTTGTTCACAAACGGGGAGCACCACCCCTTCGACCTGGTGCGCTGGGAGCGCCGTACGGCGCGGATCTCGGGCAGCGACGGCGAGGTCGTGTTCGAGCAGACCGACGTCGAGGTTCCCGAGTTCTGGTCGCAGACCGCCACCAACATCGTCGCGCAGAAGTATTTTCACGGCCGCCTGGGGAGCCCCGAACGGGAGGGCTCGGTGCGGCAGTTGATCTCGCGGGTCGTCACCACGATCGTGGAGTGGGGCCGCACCGGCGGCTATTTCGCGGACGACGAATCGGAGCGCGCGTTCGAGCACGAGCTTTCTCACCTGCTGCTGCACCAGATGGTCGCGTTCAACTCGCCGGTGTGGTTCAACGTCGGCATCGAGCCCCGGCCGCAGTGCTCGGCGTGCTTCATCAACGCGGTCAAGGACTCGATGGACTCGATCCTCGACCTCGCCAAGACCGAGGGAATGCTGTTCAAGTACGGATCGGGCACCGGGTCGAACCTGTCGGTGCTGCGCTCCTCGCAGGAGTCGCTGGCGGGGGGCGGAACCGCATCGGGTCCCGTCTCCTTCATGCGCGGCTTCGACTCGTTCGCGGGCGTGATCAAGTCGGGAGGCAAGACGCGCCGCGCGGCCAAGATGGTGATCCTCAACATCGACCACCCGGACGTCCCGCAGTTCATCCGCTGCAAGGCGGAGGAAGAGAAGAAGGCGCACGTCCTGATCTCGGCGGGGTACCCCGCGAACTTCGATCAGGAGGGTGGTGCCTACGATTCGATCCAGTACCAGAACGCGAACCACTCGGTGCGGGTGACCGAGGAGTTCATGCGCTCGGCCGAGGACGATGGCTGGTGGGAGACGAAGGCCGTCACCACCGGAGAGGTGGCGGGGCGCTACCGGGCGCGCCAGCTGATGAACATGATGGCGGAGGCGGCCTGGGTGTGCGGCGACCCCGGCATCCAGTACGACACCACGATCAACCGCTGGCACACCTGCAAGAACACCGACCGCATCAACGCGTCGAACCCCTGCTCGGAGTACATGTTCCTCGACGACACCGCGTGCAACCTCGCATCGCTGAACCTGATGCGTTTCGTCGATGCCGCCGGCGTCTTCGCAACCGATTCGTTTCGCCACGCGGTTGACGTGACGATCCTCGCGCAGGAGATTTTGGTCGATTTCAGCCACTATCCGACGCCCAGGATCGCGGCGAACTCACACGACTTCCGGCCGCTTGGCCTCGGCTACGCCAACCTCGGCGCGCTCCTGATGTCCGAGGGTCTTCCCTACGACTCGCCTGAGGGGCGGGCGTACGCCGCCGCCGTCACGGCGCTGATGTGCGGCGAGGCGTACCTCGCCTCGGCGCGCGTCGCCGAGGGGATGGGTCCGTTCCCGGGCTACGCGGCCAACCGCGAGCCGATGCTCGAGGTCATCGCGATGCATCGGGATGCGGCGCACCGGATCCCGACGCGCGGTGTGGCGTCGGATCTCCGCCAGGCGGCCGCCGAGGCGTGGGACTCGGCGTTCGAGTGCGGGACGGCGGCGGGCTTCCGCAACGCGCAGGTGACGGTACTCGCGCCCACCGGGACGATCGGCTTCATGATGGACTGCGACACCACCGGCGTCGAGCCCGACCTCGCCCTCGTCAAGGTCAAGCGTCTCGTCGGCGGCGGCACGATCAAGATCGTCAACCAGACGGTGCCGCGCGCGCTCGCCAAGCTCGGGTACGACGAACCGACCCGCACCGAGATCCTGAGGCACCTGGAGGCGACGGGCTCCATCGAAGGCGCCCGCGGCCTGGCCGACGAGCACCTCCCGGTTTTCGACTGTGCGTTCAAGGCCATCGCCGGGACCCGTTTCATCGCGCCCCTCGGCCACCTGCGGATGATGGGCGCGGTGCAGCCGTTCCTCTCCGGTGCGATCTCGAAGACCGTCAACGTCCCCGAGGACACCAAGCCCGAGGAGATCGAAAACCTGTTCGTCGAGGGGTGGAAGCTCGGACTCAAGTCGATCGCCGTCTACCGCGACAACTGCAAGGGCTCGCAGCCGCTCGCGGCCGCGGGCGAGAAGGCGGCGGAGCCGGCGTTCCAGCCGGTGCGCCGCAAGCTCCCCGACGAGCGCGTCGCGATCACCCACAAGTTCTCCGTCGAGGGACAGGAGGGGTACGTCACGGTCGGCCTGTACGAGGACGGCAAGCCGGGCGAGCTGTTCATCACGATGGCGAAGGAGGGTTCCACCCTTTCCGGCGTGATGGATGCGTTCGCCACCGCGATCTCGCTCACGCTGCAGTACGGCGTGCCGCTCGAGTTCCTGGTCAACAAGTTCTCGCACGTGCGCTTCGAGCCCTCCGGCTGGACCAACAACCCCCAGATCCCGTACGCGAAGTCGATCATCGATTACATCTTCCGCTGGCTGGCGGCGAAGTTCCTGGCGCCCGAGGACCAGGCGGCGGTCGGCGTGCAACCGCTCGCGGCGGACGAGACCTCCCCGGCGGCGGCGTTGCCGCAACCGCGGCAGCCGGCTCTGCCCGGCCTCGACGCGGGGGAGGCGGGGCACATGTTCGTCAACCAGGCCGACGCGCCGTCGTGCCCGACGTGCGGCATGGTGATGGTGCGCTCGGGCGCCTGCTACAAGTGCGGCAACTGCGGCACCGTCCACGGCTGCAGCTGAGCGACGACCGCCCGCGGGCGGCCGGCCACGCGCCAGCGTCGCTCCCGCGAACGCGGGGGTCGAGGCGGGTCGTCACGCCCGCGCGCGGAATTCCACCCCGTGGCTCACGGCTTGCGCGCGGCGACCTTGACCGAGACGACCGCGTCGGTCGCCGAGCGCACGTCCTCGCGGCTTAGCGCCGGGTCGTTGAGCAGCGCCACCTCGGTCTCGTCAGGATTGCTCGTTCCGATGGGGTAGGTCGCTTCGGCGAGCAACTCGACCTCGGTGAAGCCCGAGCGGCGGATGGCCGCGAGGTAGTCGTCCTCGAGCATCGCGCCGGCGATGCAACCCACGTACGCCTCGACCGAGCGGCGCACGCTCTCGGGCAGCGGACGGCGCAAGACAAGGTCGGACACCATCAACCGCCCGCCGGGCTTGAGCACCCGGAGCGCCTCGCGGAACACCCTTCCCTTGTCGGCCGCGAGGTTGATCACGCAGTTCGAGATCACCATGTCGGCGCTGCCGTCGGCGACCGGCAGGTTCTCGATCTCGCCGAGCCGGAACTCGACGTTCGTGTAGCCGCCCGCAACGGCGTTCGCCCGCGCCCGTTCGAGCATCTCGGGGGTCATGTCGATGCCGATCACACGGCCCTCGGGCCCCACCCGGTTGGCCGCCAGGAAGCAGTCGAAGCCCGCGCCCGATCCGAGGTCCACGACGACGTCGCCCTCGCCCAGCGCCGCGTGGGCGAGCGGGTTCCCGCACCCGAGCCCGAGGTTCGAGCCTTCGGGCGCCTCGCCAAGTTCCCGCTCCGAGTACCCGATCTCGCGGCTCAGCCCGACGGGAGTCGAGGTCGTGCCGCAGCAACCGCCGGACGAGGAAGCCGAGCCACAACAGCCGGCGCCCGTGCGCGCCAGACCGGCGTAATGTTCCCGCACTGCACTCTTCACGTCACGCTCGGTCATCTCGCCACCCCTCGCACCGCATGGCCGCGGTTTTCATTTCGTCAACAAACGAATTATGAGCCGTTCGGCCGCTCCTGTCAAGCTGGCGCGGATTCGTGACAGGACCAAATCCCGAGAGCGGTGTCAGGTTTGCCCCTGGGTTCCCGTCACCCGGACGACGAGCACCGAGCAGTGCGCGTGGTCGACGACCTTGTCGGCGGACGCGCCCAGCACGCGGCGCTTGAGCGCGGTGTGAGGGTTGGTGCCGAGGACGATGAGGTCGGCGCCGATCGTCTCGGCAACCCGGACGATCGTGTCGCCGACCTTGCCGTACTCGAGGTGCACCGCGACGGAGAGCCCCGCATCGCGCAGCCCCTGGGCGGCCTGTTCGATTGCCGCGCCGTAGTGCCGCGCGGCCTGCTCTTTGGCCTCGTCCACCTCGCTGACCGTCTCCGCGTACTCCGGAATCCGCCCAACCGCCAGCAGGTGAACCTCAGTGGCCGTGGTGAACAGCTCGCGCGATCGCCCCAGTGCCAGCTGCGCACCCTGCGAGCCGTCGTACGCCAGCAAGATCCTCTTGAACATATTCATCCCTCCAGCGAGGCGACTTCGGCCCGCCGCTCGGCCGCTCGGCGGTAGAGCCTGCCCCACGCCTTCATCGTCCCCGCTCGCGGCTGAAAAAAGCGCTGTGCGATCAGCGTCGGCACGACCGCGCTCAGGATCACGACCGAGACCAGGATGGTGTACTGCCGCTGGTTGATGATGTGGTTGTTGAGTCCGAACAGGGACGCGATCGTGCCGAAGGTCAACCCGGTGGCCATGAGCAGCGTCGTGTAGCTGGCCTCGCGCGGCCGCATCAGCGAGGCGCGCGCGAGCGGCCAGACTCCGACCACCTTGGTCGAGAGCTTGAGCAGCAGCAGGACCGCAATCACGCCGAGGCTCGCCCACAGCACCGGCAGCGAGACGAACAGCCCGGCCTTGATGAAGTAGAACGGCGTGAACATCGCGAAGGCGATCGAGCGCATGCGGTGCATCAGCGTCTTGTCGCGAACGAAGACGCCGGCGACAACGAGCCCGACGAGGTACGCGGGGAGAACCGCCTCGCTCTTAGCCGTGGTCGCCAGGCCGCCAAGGAAGAACAGCACCAGAAGGATGAACTTCACCTCGGGTTCGCTGACGGCGCTCGTGCCGACGTGGCCAATGAGGGAGCGGGTCCACTGCGGCATGAACCAGAGCATCACGGCGGATACGACGACGAACACCAATAGCCAGACGTTGAAGGTAGCGAACAGGACGCCGAGCGCGAGGACCGTCCCGAAGTCTGTGATGAAACAGGCCGCCAGGATCATCTTGCCCATGTCGGTTTCGGACAGGCCGGTCTCGATCATAACCGCGAAGACGACCGCCACCGAAGTCGTCGACAGCGCGATGCCGGCGATCTGCGCTTGGTGCAGCCCCCATCCAAGGACAAGTTGTGCGAACGCCCAAACGCCGGCGAACGGCAGGAGAAACGACAGGACTCCGATCGATAGGCTGGCGCGCAAGTTCGACTTGAGCGAGGCGGGATCGATCTCGGCGCCAGCGAGGAAGGTGAGGACGCCGCTCCCCAGCAGGGCGAGGAAGTTGATCCAAGCGGTCGTCTGATGGATGCCGAGAAAGTTGCCGGCGACGACGCCGACGAGGATCTCCACGAGCGCCACGGAGATCCCGAGCCGAATCGAGATAAGGCTCGCCGCGAAGGCAAGGCCCATCCAGATCGCAGCGACCAGCCAGACGTTCTCACTCATCTTGATCCCCCTGTGGTCCTGCCATGGTCCGAGCTGCGCCGGCAAGCGCGGCGAGGAGGTCCGCGCGACTGATCGCGCCCCGCAGCGTGCCTGCGGCGTCGACGACCGGGACCAACTTCAGCCGCCGGGCCATCATCACCTGCAGCACGTCGCCGATCGGAGCATCCTCCGGAACCGTGACAACCGGGCCGCTCATGACATCGGAAGCCGACCGGTCGCGCGCGGCGACCTCGACCCCATCCGGACGCGCTCCCCCCGCGAACCACGCGGCGAGCGAGCGGAAGGCGCCCGCATGCACCCGCCGGGCCGCGCGGCTCAGGACATCTCCGTCCGTGATGATGCCGACCGGCCGGCCGGCCTCGTCCACGACCACCACCCGCCGCTCGACGACCTCGAGAAGCCGGTCGAGCGTCTCGGCAAGCGGCGTTTCGCGTTGCACGATCACGGCGTCGCGTCTCATCGCATCCCTCGCCAGCCCGCTCACGCTCACGCGCGGTCGCGGGCCGGCCGCAGGCTGCGGCATGGTCTGGGCTACCGTGCGCAGCAGGTCCGAGCGGCTCACCACGCCGACCAACTTGTCGTCCGCGTCGAGGACCGGGATGCGGGTGAGGCCGTGGTCGGCCAGCAGCGCCGCCGCTTTCGCGAGGCTCGTCTCCGGCCGGGCGGTCACCGGCGCCGGGGTCATGACGTCCGCGGCCCGGTGTGGTGGCGCCTCGGACCGCGGGGACTCGTCAGGCGACAACTCCCCGCCCAGCTCGCGTTGCACAGGGATGGGAAGATGCACGGCGCCGCGAGCCAGCAGGTCGCCATCCGTGACGGCGCCGACCAGTCGGTGATCGCCGTCGACGACGGGAACGGCCCGCACCCCGCTCGCGACCATGCGTTGCACCAGCTCGCCGATCGTCGTCTCGGGAGTGGCCGTCACGACCTCGCGCGTCATCACGTCGGCGACGGTCAGCGCAGGGGGAAAGGCGCCCGGCACACGGTGCGTGTACTTGACGACCTCGGCGGTCGAGACGGTGATCAGGCCCTCGTGGACCATCTCGGTGATCTCGGGGAGGACGCGGGCGACCCGGTCCGTCCGGTCGACGAACGTCACCACCACCGGCAGGTCGGTCGAGAGCTCGACGAGAGCCGCCGTGTGGATCAGGCTGTTGGCGCCGAAACCCGCCAGGCCGCGCAGCACCGTCCCGCCCGCACAGCCGGCGCGGCGCAGGACCTCGAGGATCGCGAGGTAGAGAGGCTTTCCGTGCCAACGGTCGCTCTCGCCGATGAACACCCAGACCTGCTGTGCCGCGCCACCGAGTTTCATCGCGCCCTCCAATGGCTTGTCCGTCATGGCAACAGCCTCACGAGCGTCGCGCCGACCACGACGCCGCCGAGGCCGAGCCCCACGCTGCCAGCCACGTTGACCAGAGCCGGGCCCAGGCCGCCCTCGACGGCGAGCTGGTAGGTCTCCCATGTGAAGCTGGAGAACGTCGTGTAGCCCCCGAGGAACCCGGTGACGAGCAGGAGCCGCCACGGCGCGGTCAGGCCCGTCCGCGCCGCCAGGGCCAGCACCACGCCGATGAGCACGCTGCCCGACACGTTGATCGCGAGCGTGCCGTACGGGAACGCAGACCCCCAGCGTTGGGCGACGCCGACCGACACCGCGTAGCGGAGGTTGGCGCCGAGCGCGGCGCCGAGGGCGATCAGGAGGATCTTGCTCACCCGACCACTCCGTCGCACGGCCGCCCGGCTGTCCGGCGGGCACGGCACCGCCCTGACCAGAGGTCAAGAGCAACCACGGCAGTCATGTCGTACATGGAACCCATCCGGGGTCGCACGTCTCCTCCAAAGGCAGGCGTCATCAGCCCGGACAGGCAATTACGGAGAACGCCATCTCCAAAACTGATTCTATGTCGAGACGGGGACTCTGTCAAGTCGCATGGGGTCAGGCTTGCGTCATTGGAAGGGGCACTCAGTCGCGCAGCGTCGCGACCAGGCGCAACGGGTCGGCGAACAGGTCGAGGGCGCTGTTGATGTCCGGCGCGACGACGTCCGCGACCCGGATCAGCTCGCCCGCGGTGCCCTCGTCGCCGAGCACGGCGATCCCGATCGCGGCCAGCGTCACCATCTCCACGTCGTTGCGGCCGTTCCCGATCGCCGCGGTATGCTCCCGCCCGAACCGGCGCACGAACTCCGCCTTTGCCGCCCCGTCCCGCACCAACTCCACGACGAGCGGGAGCCCAGCGAGTTCGCGCCGCGCCGTGCCGCGGGTGTCCGCGGTCATGACGGTGATGCGCAGCCGCTCGGCGAGCGCCACGATGCGCTCCGCCACGCCCGGAAGCAGGCGGCCGTCTGTGGAGAGCGTGCCCGTGAAATCGAGCGCGAGGTTCCTCAGCTCGATCGCCGGCTTCCCCGGCACTGCAATGACGATGCCCATCCGTCCCTCCCATCCGTTCGCGAAACTCGTTGCGGCGCCGTTGCGAACGCCCCGCGTCGGTTTCCTACGGTTCAGCCGCGCCGCCGTCCGCACGCGCTCCAGCAGAAGTGGTGTCGCTCTGAGCCGTTGTCTCGTGTTCCCGTTCCCAACCCGCCAGCAGCGCGAGGTCCCGCTCCACCGCCGCGAGTTTCTCACCAGTTGGCGCGGCGGCAGCCCCCGCGGAAACCGGAAGGCGGAGGCGCACGACCTCGGCCTGAGCGTCGAAGCTGCGGCGCTGCTCGGCGATTACGCTCCGGCTCCACGCGATCAGGCGCTGCCGGTACGAATCCGACACCTGTCGTACCGCCGGGGAAAGCTGGCTCCTCATCTGGGCGGCGATCGCTCGCCGCCGCCCGCCGGCTCCGAGGCCGCCAAGCAGCGATCGCGTGAGAACCAACCGCCCGGCGAGCAGCGACGGATCGAACACCGGCAGGCCGGAGATCCGGGGGAGGTCCGCCGCGGCGTATCCGGGGACGACACGGGCCGCGCCCTCGAGCGCGCCGGCGAGTCCGCTCCTGAGTTGCGTGAGCGCGGCGGCGATCTCGCCGGCGACCGTCTCGGCCTGGCGCGCGACCCATCCGCCGAGAGCTTCGTCCGCCGCCCGCTGGCGCTCGGCGCGGAATCGTCGACCCGCCGCGGCGGCCGTGGCGGCCGCCGCGATCGCCTGCTCCGCCGCGCCCTCGAGCCTCGTGGCCAGCGTTGCGCAGCGCGTGCCGGCGGCTTCGAGGAGGCTGGCGGCATGCGCAAGACCTCCTGCGGCCTCGCGCGCGTCGGCGGCCGCGGGCGGCGCCGACTCCGGCGGCCGGCGTTCCATGCGGTGGCGTAGAGACGCAATTGCGGCGTCGCGCAACGCGCCCACCTTGCGCCGCAATGCGACGGCCGCCATCTCGCCCTGTCGCTGACAGAGCGGCTGCAACACGGTATCGAACCACTCGTCGGCCAGCGCCGCCGCGACTCCGACGACGCTGACCGGCGAAACCGGCACGTCCACGCCGCACTCCGACGCGAGCAGGCCCCGGACGTGGCGCACAACCTGATCGCGCTCCGCCGGCGAGAGCAAGTCAGCCTTGCTCAACAGAACCGCCGCGGTTGCGCCGGCCTGGTAGAGCGCCCGCACCACGGTCAACTCGTCCGGCCCCGGGCTCGATGCGGCGTCCACCAGCACGAGCCCGAGGTCGCAGCGCGGCAGGTACGCCAAGGACTCCTCGGCGCCCACCGCCAACGAGCCGAGACCGGGGGTGTCCACGAACGTCACGCCCGAGGCCAGCCTCGGAGCCGGCAACTCCACGGTCACCTGTGTCACGTGCGCCCGATTGCCGGGGTTGCGCTGTTCGGTGGCGACATCCGCGAGTCCGGACAACGGCACGACCATCGGCTCGCGCTCGGCAAAGTTGACGATCACTCGTTCCTCGCGGCCGAACATCACCCGGATGGGGACCGCAGTGATCGGGGTGACGCCGACCGGCAGCGCATCGTAGCGGAGGAGGTGGTTGAGCAGCGATGACTTGCCGGCGCTGACCCGGCCGAACACCGCGATCTCGAACCGGCGTGACTCCATGTGCTCGATCACCATCTTCAACGCCGGACGGAGTTCGACCAGCCCCTCGGCGGTGACGACGCGTTCCAACTCGCGCAGCAGGCGGACCTCATCGGTCGTCGCGGACAGGCGTGCGGTGCGAGCGTGCAGGTCCTGGTCGGGCGACTCGTCGAGAAACCTGGCGATCGCCTGCAGCCGGCCGCGCAACTGCGCCGCCACGCCGTCGAGCGTGTCGGCGGACGCCGCAGAGAGCGGCCCGTAGCCCCGCATCGCCGATCCGGTCAACTCCTCGAGCGCGATCTCGGCGGTGATGAGCTGGACGTGGAGGGCGCGCAGCATGCTGATCTCCGGTTTGCCCGGCGCCAGGTCCAACGTCGGCAGTGCGGCCAGGAGCGTGTCGCGGAACCTCGAGATGTGGTCGCTCAGCACCTTGCGCTGCACCGGCGTCGCATCGGGCACGTACTTCGGGAACGCCGACCGCGAGCGGGCCGCCGCCATGATGTGCTCAGTCTCGTCGAGCAACTGGTCGAGGTACCGGAAGCTGCTGAGCACGCGCCGCCGGTGGTTGTCGTTGAATTCCGCCATGGCGACGCTATTCCCTTCCGCCGCAGCCGCCCGCCCAGGATGGGGGCGCAGGCTGCGCCCCTTCTCCCGGCAGGGGCCGGATCTCGTCCGGCCCGCCGGCGTGGCGCCGCCGCGCCCGGGCGATCGCTTCGACCATGAGGAGAGGATAGCCGTCCGTGATCTCGGCCAACGCCGCAACCTCGCCTTCGTGCCAGCCGAGGCCAAGATCGCCGGAAACCCCGGCGAAGAACGCACGCGCGATGGCCGGCGGCAGGCCGGCAAGGGTGACCAGGGGCGCGGCACCGAGGCACGCCCGCAAGTTGAAGAGGTCGGCCTCCGGCAGGTGGTGATCGGTGATGGCCACGAAGCGGTACCGCTCGGTGGCAACCAGCCGGCGCAGCAACGCCAGCTTCGGCGCGGTAACCGCCGTGACGTTGTCGAGCACGAGCACGCACCGGCGGCGGCCGCGCGCCTCGAGCGTGAGGACAGCAGCGCGCGCGGACACGAACGACAGCCGGCGCCCGGTCGATCTCCCGGCGGTGCGGGGGCGCAGCCAGGCGATCAAGTCGGAGCAGAGCTGCGCGGGTGTGCGCGAGAAATCGAGGAAGATGAACCGCCAGGCGTCCCCCATCTCCTCGGCGACGTGATGGATGAGCGCGGTCCGGCCGATGCCGAACGTCCCGGAGACGACGACGTTGCCTCGTTTCGCCAGTTCCGCCTTGATGAGGGAGGTTTCCCGTTGCCGGCCTACGAAGACCATGCGATCTCCCTGACCGCCGGGTGTTCCCGGCGCGCGCCGAGCGCCGCCTCGACCTCGGGCAGGCTCTCGCCGGGGAACAGCACCTCGATACTCGACGTGACCGCGTCGCGGCCCGCCCGCAGCCGCAGGCTTACGACGCACGGGCCGCTCGTCGTCTTGTCCTTGAACGTGACCGCCCGCAACGTGTCGAAGGGAACGGCCACGGTGTTGACGCCGAACTTGATGCCGCCAATGCGCGTCGGAGGCTCATCCCCGACCGTCAGCACCCCCCGGGTGGAAACCAGAAGCGCCCCCGCCGGCGCGATGCAGCCCGGGTTGTTCAAACCGTGTTTCCGGTTCCAACCCGCGAGCGCGGGCCACGCGGCGGCGGCGAGCGGTTGCTCGGCCTCGACGAGGAGCGGCTCGACGTCCTCCCGCTGCCGCTCGCCGATTCGGCGCCACACCGCCGGCCACGGCGGGGCGCCGGTTCGGGAGTGGCAAAGCTCCGGGAACGCGGCCCAGCGGTAGGCCCTGACTGCCGCCGCGAAGTGATGCTGGCCGAGGGCGCGGTACAGCACCGTCACGGAGCGCACGGCGCCCGCCTCGACGTAGCGGATCACGAGCCACGCAAACATCGCCGCGCCGCCGGACTCGATCCAGAGCACCGTCGAAAACGGGATCGAGACCAGGTCCGGCGGCTCGCCGTCGATGTGCGTGTCGCGCGAGATGACGAAGCGCCGCTCGGTCACCGCGACGGCGTGCGAGGCCGGCGGTGCGCCGATGCCGAACGGTCCCCCGTGGCCCTCCCACATCGGCGAGTACAACAGGAACCGCAGCGCTTCCCCGGGTTGCAGCGCCCGCCCGACCTGTTCGGCGTGCACGCCCAGCAGCTCGCTCGGGTCGGCCGCGCGGAAGACCCAGGACTCCCGGCCGTTCGACTCGCGGCGCAGTTCGGCCTCGGGTCGCGCCAGCACGCCGCTCGGCTGTTCGGATGGCTTGCTCGGAACGCCGCCGGGGCGAGGAGCGAACCCGGCGGCCGTCGGTGGGACGACGCCGTTACTGCCGCCGTCCCGCGCGTGGTGGATGTGCCCCTGTCCCATGCCGTCCCTCCGTGCCTGTGCTGCCAGGAATCATCAGTCCGGAAGGACGGTTAGGGCGGATTCCATCGCCCACCAACATCACGATGTTACTACAACGGCCGCCCGGCGCCGCCGATTTCCGTGCTCCTACCCGGAGCGGCGCGCCTGGTTGGCGGCGCGCGTGAGCGCCCACCGGAGGCGCCACCGGCGCCAACGCGAGCCAGGCCTTCCGGGCGCCGCACGCGCGGCGGCGATGAGATCGGGTTCCGCCGCCACCAGGGCGCGCAGCGCCCGCGCCGCAACGGTGCGCACCCGGCGCACCGGATCGTCGGCCAGGCCCAGCAGGGCTGCCGCTGCCGGCGCCCCGCCGAGCCGGGCCAGCGCCTGTGCCGCCGCCAACCGCACGAGCGGATCGGGATGCGGGGTGAGCGCAGCCACATCGGCGGCGGCGCGCGGGGCGGACACCTCGGCAAGGCCCTCCGCCAGGAGGACGGGATCGCAACCGAACAGCGCCGCGCGCACGTCCGCCTGGCTTCCAGCATGCTCGAGCATGAACGCGATCAGCCACCTCTTGCTGGCGCGTTCGACCGGAGCGGGGACGCCGTACAGGTCAACGGTCGTCTCCTCGGTCACGGCCGCGAGGGCGGCGGGAACGCACGCGGCGCCGATCGAGCCGGCCGCCTCCTGGCAGCGCGCCCGCACCCGCCACTCCGGGGACACGGCACCGGCGACGATCGCCCGGCACTGGGCGGGGGTGACGTGCGCGGGGCCGATCGCGGCCAGTGCGGCCGCAGCTACAGCCGCGACCGCCGGGTTGGTGTCGTTCAACAGCCAGCGCAACGGCGTCGCGGCGGCGGGGTCGCCGAGTTCGCCAAGCAACGTCGCGGCGGCGATGCGGCGGCGCCGGCTGACGCGGGACTCGCCAGTAGCCTGGCTCTCGCCGTGTCGCTGGCGCAGGGCGGCGACGAGCGCCGGCTCGACGTCGGCGCCGAACCGGCGCAGCGCGTCGGCGGCCCGTTCCGCAAGGAGATCGTCTTCGAGCGCCTCGATCAGGTCGGGGATCGCCGCCGCCACCCGGCAACGCGCCAGCGCCTCCGCGGCCGCAGGCAGGCGGTCGCGGCGAAACGCACGGAGGAACTCCTCGCCGAGGTCGGTCCGGCCCAAGCGCAGGAGTTGGACCACGACTTCGTCCTTGACCGCGTACTCGGACTGCGCGAGGACCGGACTGAGGGCGGTCAGGTCGTGGCGCGAGAGCAGCGCACGAAGGACCTCGGTGGCGCCGGGGCCGCCGACGAGGCCGAGGAGGCGGACCGCGAGCTGGCGCGCATGGGGGAAGCTCTGCGGCGGCCCGTCGAGGTAGTGACCGAGCGGCGCGATCGCCCGCTCCCCCATCGCCAAAATCTCCTCGACCGCCCGCCCGTGGTTTGCAAGGTCATCAAGGAGCCTGGCGACGAGGCGATCGACCTCCGGGGAGGCGGGTCCTACGTGCATGGGCAATCACACCGCAATGAGGGCGCCACCCGCCTGGCGCGAGGCGGGCCCTCTCACCGGTACTCTTGCTATTCTCGCATTGGCGATGGGGTTCGCCAACGACCGCCGAACGAGGCTGATGACCCCTACGAGCGTCTGATCGTGAGCGCGGGGGAAGGCTCGACGATGCCCACATTCTTCTGCCCGGTCTGTTGGGCCGAGAGCCAGGAGGACTCGCCGGTCTGTCCGTACTGTGGCGCGGACATCGCCCGGGTTCTTGGGTCGAAGAGTTATTCGGAGCGGCTCGCCGAGGCGCTGGCCCACCCGGAGCCGACCACCCCGTTGCGCGTCGCCCACGTCCTGGGTTTGCGGAAAGAAGTCGCGGCGGTCCCAGCGCTTGCCGCGCGGGCACAC
>NCBR01000027.1 GCA_002279285.1 Acidobacteria bacterium 37-71-11 | reverse complement strand
GTAATCGCCGCCGTCAACGTCGTCTTCCCGTGGTCCACGTGCCCAATCGTCCCCACGTTCACGTGCGGCTTCGTCCGATCAAACTTCTGCTTGGCCATGTCTGCCCCCTTTACGCCAGCCCCTTCGCGCGGGAGATGACCTCTTCCGCGATGTTCCTGGGCACCTCGTCGTAGTGGTCGAACTGCATGGTGTAAGTTGCGCGCCCCTGCGTCATCGAACGCAGCTGCGTCGCGTAGCCGAACATCTCCGCCAGCGGTACGAACGCGGCGATGACCCGCGAACCGGCCCGCTGCTCCAGGCTCGTGATCTTGCCCCGCCGCGAGTTCAGATCGCCGATCACGTCACCCATGTACTCGTCCGGGGTGACGGCCTCGACGTCCATCAGCGGCTCGAGCAAGACGGGATGGGCCTTGGAGGCCGCGTCCTTGAACGCCATCGAGCCGGCGACCTTGAACGCCATCTCCGAGGAGTCCACCTCGTGGTACGTGCCGTCGTACAGGGACACCCCGACGCCGATCATCGGGAAGCCGGCCAGAACGCCGTGCTGCAGCGCCTCGCGGATCCCCTGATCCACCGGCTTGACGTATTCGCGCGGGATCGACCCGCCGACGATGTCGTTGGAGAACTCGTACTCGGTGCCGTCGGTGAGGGGGGTCAGCCGGATCTTGGCATGGCCGTACTGGCCGTGGCCGCCGGTCTGCCGCACGAAACGGCCCTCGCCCTTGGCCTCCTGCTTGATCGTCTCGCGGTAGGAAACTTGCGGACGTCCGACCGCGGCTTCCACCTTGAACTCGCGCACCAGGCGGTCGACGATGATCTCGAGGTGGAGTTCGCCCATCCCCGAGATGATGGTCTGCCCGGTGTCGGAGTCGGTGTGAACCCGAAACGTCGGGTCCTCCTGCGCCAGCTTGGCCAGGGCGACGCCGAGCTTGTCCTGGTCGGCCTTGGTCTTCGGCTCGATCGCGACGTCGATCACGGGCTCCGGGAACTGCATCGCCTCGAGCACGATCGGCTCCTTGGGCGAGCAGATCGTGTCGCCGGTGGCGACGCTGCGCAGGCCGACGACGGCGACGATGTCCCCGGCGAAGACCTCCTTGATCTCCTCGCGCTTGTTGGCGTGCATCTTGAGGAGGCGGCCGATGCGCTCGTGGTTGCCGGTTCGGGCGTTGTGGACCTGGTCCCCGGTCGAAAGCCGGCCCGAGTACACCCGCACGAACGTAAGCTGTCCGACGAACGGGTCGGTCATGATCTTGAACGCGAGCGCCGCGAACGGTGCGTCGTCGTCCGGGGGCCGTGACTGAGGCTCGCCGTCGGGCGTGTGACCCTCGATCGGCGGCACGTCGAGCGGCGACGGTAGGAAGTCCACGACGGCATCCAACAGCTGCTGGACGCCCTTGTTCTTGAACGCCGAACCGCAGACGACGGGCGCGATGTGGTGCGCGACGGTCTGCGCGCGCAGGCTGGCCCGGATGGCAGCCGGCTCCAGGGTTTCACCGGCGAGGTAGCGCTCGAGGAGGCCCTCGTCGTACTCCGCGGCCACCTCGAGCATCTGCACGCGCCACTTCTCGAACAGCTCCCGGTGCTCCTCGGGGACATCCCGGCGCTCGAAGTCCGCCCCGAGGGTGTCGTCGAGGACCACGTAGGCGCACCCCTCGATGAGGTCGATGACGCCCTTGAACGCGTCCTCGGCGCCGTACGGGATCTGCACGGCGACCGGGTTCGCGTGCAGCTTCCTCTTCATCTGCTCCATCGTCTCGAAGAAGTCGGCCCCGACGCGGTCCATCTTGTTGACGAACGCGATGCGGGGAACGCGGTAGCGGTCGGCCTGCCGCCAAACGGTCTCGGATTGCGGCTCGACGCCGCTGACCGCGTCGAAGACGGCGACCGCACCGTCGAGCACGCGCAGGCTGCGCTCGACCTCGGCGGTGAAGTCGACATGGCCGGGAGTGTCGATGATGTTGATGCGGTGGTCGCGCCAGAAGCAGGTGGTGGCGGCGGAAGTGATCGTGATGCCACGCTCCTGCTCCTGCTCCATCCAGTCCATGGTGGCGGTGCCGTCATGGACCTCGCCCATCTTGTAGTTCACCCCCGTGTAGTAAAGGATGCGCTCGGTAGTCGTCGTCTTACCGGCATCAATGTGGGCCATGATGCCGATATTCCGAGTCTTCTCCAGGGGTGCAAGTCGTGGCATTTTTTCAAAGAACCTTTCAGTGCTTCTCGCTTCTCTCTGCTCTGCGCCGGAGGCCTCGCTGCCGACCGGCCGAAAGCTGTCAGCAGCCTCCTACCACCGGTAGTGACTGAAGGCCTTGTTGGCCTCCGCCATCCTGTGCGTGTCGTCCTTCTTCTTCATCGCGCCGCCGCGGTTGTTGGCGGCATCCATGAACTCGCCCGCCAGCTTGTCGACCATCGACTTCTCGCCGCGCGCCTTGGCGAAGTCGATCAGCCAGCGGATCGACAGCGAGAGCTGCCGGCCCGGCGGCACTTCGACCGGCACCTGATAGGTCGAGCCGCCGACGCGGCGAGACTTGACCTCGAGCTGCGGCTTCACGTTGTCCATCGCGCGCTTGAAGACCTTCAAAGGGTCGTCCTGCGTCTTCGACTGGATGATGTCGAGCGCCCCGTAGAAGATGCTCTCGGCCGTGCTCCTCTTGCCCTGGCGCAGGATCGAGTTGATGAAGCGGGTCACGAGCTGCGAGTTGTAGACGGGATCCGGAAGGACCTCGCGCTTGGCTACGTAACGACGGCGCGGCATGGGCTACGCCCTCCCCTGTTGCTTCTGCCGCTTCGTGCCGTACTTCGAGCGGCTCTGGTTACGACCCGACACCCCTTGCGCGTCCACCACGCCGCGGATGACGTGGTAGCGAACACCCGGGAGGTCCTTCACGCGGCCACCCCTGATCAGCACCACCGAGTGCTCCTGCAGGTTGTGGCCCTCGCCGGGGATGTACGTCGTCACCTCGACGCCGTTGGTCAACCGCACGCGCGCGACCTTTCGCAGCGCCGAGTTCGGCTTCTTGGGGGTAGTCGTGTACACGCGGGTGCACACGCCGCGCTTCTGCGGGCACGCCGCGAGGGCCGGGCTCTTGGTCTTGACCTCGAGTTGTTGGCGTCCGTGTCGGACAAGCTGCGCGATCGTCGGCATCGTTTCCTCTCTCGACTCCAGGCGGCAAGGGCCAAGCGTGCTCCGGTGCTTGGCCCCGGCTGCGTACCTACCGGCGGTTTGCCGGTGAAGTCCGAAGATTCTAGTTAAGCGCCACCGAACTGTCAACTGCTCTCGGGACGCGGGGGCAACAACTGGTTGAGCTCATCGTACTCCGCAGGCGTCTCCCCGGCAGGCTCCTCCGGTTGCGGCATCTCCTCCTGCGGCACGGGGTCAATCGTAAAGTAATGATAATGCTTGGCTCCCGTACCAGCCGGGATGAGCCTGCCGACGATGACGTTCTCCTTGAGGCCGTACAGGTCGTCGACCCGGCCCGAAACCGCCGCCTCGGTGAGGACCCTCGTCGTCTCCTGGAAGGAGGCCGCCGAGACGAACGACTCGGTCGCCAGGGCTGCTTTGGTGATGCCCAGGAGCACGGGGGCGAACCTCGCCGGCTGCCCGCCGAGCTTCTCGATGCGCTCGTTCTCCTCCTCGACGCGGTACCTCGGCACCTGCTCCTCGAGCAAGAACTCGGTGTCGCCCGGGTCGGTGACCTTCACGAAGCGGCACATCTGGCGGACGATGGTCTCGATGTGCTTGTCGTTGATCGTGACGCCCTGGGTGCGGTAGACCTCCTGGATCTTGTCCACCAGGTAGCGCTGCAACTCGGCCTCGCCCAACACCGCGAGGACATCGTGCGGGTCGACCGGGCCGTCGGTGAGCGACTCTCCGGTCGCGACCCACTCGCCGTCCTGCACGATCAGGTGGGCGACCTTGGGGATCGTGTACTCGCGGGTCGTCCCCTCCTTGCCTTCCACGTTCACCTTCCGGGTGCCGCGGGTGGCCTCGCCGACGTGCACGACGCCGGAGATCTCGCTGACCACGGCCGCGTCCTTCGGGCGCCGCGCCTCGAAGAGCTCGACCACGCGCGGCAAGCCGCCGGTGATGTCCTTGGTCTTGGTGGTCTCGCGCGGGATCTTGGCGAGCACGTCGCCGGGGTTGACGGCGTCGCCCTCGCCGACCATCAGGTGGGAGCCGATCGCCAGCTGGTACCGGCGCTCGGTCGGCGCCTTCTTGTCGGTCGAGCGAACCACGATCGTCGGGATCCGCCGGTCTGCGCCGATCGGTTCGATGACGATCTTGTGCGAGTGACCGGTCATCTTGTCGATCTCCTCGCGCACGTTCTCGCCTTCGACCAGGTCCACGTAATCGACCTTGCCGGCCACGGTGGTGAGCACCGCGGATGTGAAAGGATCCCACTCGGCGAGGATCGCCCCGGGCTCGACGAACTGGCCCTCTTCGACCGCCAGGATGGAGCTGTACACCAGGTTGTAACGCTCGCGCTCGCGGCCGCGGTCGTCCGAGATCGCGACCTTGGCGTTGCGGGACACGACGACGGTCTTGCCCTCGGTGTTCGTCACCGCTTGCACCCCGAACAGCTTGACCGTTCCCGAGCGGCTCGCCTGGTGGCGCGACTGCTCGGTGGCGCGGGTCGCGGTGCCGCCGTAGTGGAACGTCCGCATCGTGAGCTGGGTGCCCGGCTCGCCGATCGATTGCGCCGCGATGATGCCCACCGCCTCGCCGAGCTCCGCGAGGCGTCCGGTGGCGAGCATGCGCCCGTAGCACTTGCGGCAGGCGCCGCGCCGCGTCTCGCAGGTCAGCAACGACCGGATCTTGACCCGTTCGTACCCGGCGTCCTCGATCGCCGCGGCAAGCTCCTCGGTGACCTCGGTGTTGCCCTCACAGATCACGGTCCCTTCCAGGGGATCCAGGAGGTCCTCGGCGACGACGCGGCCGACGAGGCGGTCGCGCAGCTTCTCGAGCACCTCGCCGCCCTCGGTAATGGCCGTGACGTAGATGCCGTGGTCGGTGCCGCAGTCCTCCTCGGTGATGATCACGTCCTGCGACACGTCGACGAGGCGGCGGGTCAGGTAGCCGGAATCCGCGGTCTTGAGCGCGGTGTCGGCCAACCCCTTGCGGGCGCCGTGCGTCGAGATGAAGTACTGCAACACCGACAGCCCCTCGCGGAAGTTGGCGGTGATCGGGGTCGGGATGATCTCTCCGGAAGGCTTCGACATCAGGCCGCGCATCCCGGCGATCTGGCGGATCTGTTCCTTGGAGCCGCGAGCCCCGGAGTCCGCCATGATGAAGATCGGGTTGGGCTCGCCGGAGGCGTCCGCACGGCGGCGCATCTCGCGGAACATCTCGTCGGACACCTTCTCGGTGACACGGTGCCAGATGTCCACGATCTTGTTGAGGCGCTCGCCCGCGGTGATGATGCCCCCGGAGCGCTGTCGCTCGACCTCCTCGACCTCCTTGAGCGCGCTGTTGATCAACCCTTCCTTCGCACTGGGGACGATCATGTCGCCGGCGCCGATCGAGATGCCGGCGAGCGTCGCCCAGGTGAACCCGAGGTTCTTCAGGGCGTCGAGCAGGCGCACCGTCACCTCGTGCCCGAACCGCAGGTAGGTGAACGAAACCAGGCTCTGCAGGCCACTCTTCTTCAGCTGGCCGTTGACGAACGGCAGCTCCGGCGGCAGCGCCGCGTTGAGGATCGCGCGGCCGACGGTGGTCTCCAGGTGGAAGTTCTCGACCCTCTGCGGCTCGGCGTGCAGGAGGTCCTGCTGGTCAGCTTCGACCGTCATGTCGAGCAGGTTGCCGGTGTACACGACCTCGATCGGCTGCAGCGTGTCCGCGCGGGTGTTGGCGTGCGCCAGCACCGCCTCGTCGAGGGATGCGAACAGCTTGCGGCGCTGGCCCTTCCCGAGCGGGCGCTCGGAGGTCAGGTAGTAGATCCCGAGCACCATGTCCTGCGACGGCACCGCAAGCGGCTTGCCGGACGCCGGCGACAGGATGTTGCGGGACGCGAGCATCAGGACGCGGGCCTCGAGCTGCGCCATCGGGGAGAGCGGCACGTGGACCGCCATCTGGTCGCCGTCGAAGTCGGCGTTGTAGGCCGCGCACACGAGCGGGTGGATGCGGAGCGCCTTGCCCTCCACCAGCACCGGCTCGAACGCCTGGATGCCGAGGCGGTGCAGCGTCGGCGCTCGGTTCAGCATCACCGGGTGCTCTTTGATCACGGTCTCGAGCGCGTCCCACACCTCCGGGGTGCGCTGCTCGACCAGTTCGCGGGCCATCTTGATCGTCGTGACCAGTCCTTTTTTCTCGAGCTCGTGGTAGATGAACGGCTTGAACAGCTCGAGCGCCATTTCCTTGGGGACCCCGCACTGGTGGAGCTGGAGTTCGGGACCGACCACGATCACGGAGCGGCCGGAGTAGTCCACGCGCTTGCCCAGCAGGTTCTGCCGAAACCGGCCCTGCTTGCCCTTGAGGGCATCCGAGAGCGACTTGAGCGGACGGCCGTTGGAGCCCTTGATCACGCGGCCGCGGCGGCCGTTGTCGAACAGGGCGTCCACCGCCTCCTGAAGCATGCGCTTCTCGTTGCGGACGATGACCTCGGGGGCCCGCAGCTCGAGGAGCTTCTTGAGCCGGTTGTTGCGGTTGATCACCCGGCGGTAGAGGTCGTTGAGGTCGGAGGTCGCGAAACGCCCGCCGTCCAGCGGCACGAGGGGCCGCAGCTCCGGGGGGATCACCGGGATCACTTCGAGGATCATCCACTCGGGGCGGTTGCCGGACTTGCGGAACGACTCTACCACCCGGAGGCGCTTGGCCGCCTTCTGGCGCTTGACCACCGAGGGCTCGGTCCGCATCAACAGGCGCAGCTCGCCGGCCATCTCGTCGAGGTCGATCCGGCGCAGCAGCTCCTGGATCGCCTCGGCGCCCATCTTGGCCACGAAGCCCTCGCCGTACTCCTGCCGGCCCTCGCGGTACTGCTCCTCGGAGAGGACCTGCTTCTCCTCGAGCGTCGTATCGCCCGGGTCGATGACGACGTACGCCTCGAAGTAGAGCACCCGCTCGAGTTCACGCATCGTGATGTCGAGCAGTTGGCCGATGCGGCTCGGCAACCCCTTGAAGAACCAGACGTGCGACACGGGGGCGGCGAGCTCGATGTGGCCCATGCGCTCGCGCCGGACCTTGGAGCGCGTGACCTCGACGCCGCACTTGTCGCACACGACGCCGCGGTGCTTCATGCGCTTGTACTTGCCGCACAGGCATTCCCAGTCGGTGACGGGGCCGAAGATGCGGGCGCAGAACAGTCCGTCGCGCTCCGGCTTGAAGGTGCGGTAGTTGATCGTCTCGGGCTTCGTGACCTCGCCGTGAGACCACGAGCGGATCTTCTCGGGCGAGGCCAGGGAGACCCGTATCGCGTCGAAGTCGTTGATCGCCTTCGGTTTGGTGAAAAATGGACGGCTCTCGCCGCGGGAATCGCTGCGGGGTTCGCTTGGCATGCTGCTCATTCCAGCCCCCTCACTCTCCCTCGTGCTTGACGAGCTCCACGTCGAGCCCGAGGCTCTGGAGCTCCCGCACGAGCACATTGAACGACTCGGGCAGGCCCGGCTGTTCGGGGACCTTGCCCTTGACGATCGCCTCGTACACCCGCGAACGTCCCTCGACGTCGTCGGACTTGACGGTCAACAGCTCCTGCAGCGTGTACGCGGCGCCGTACGCCTCGAGTGCCCAGACCTCCATCTCGCCAAGCCGCTGGCCGCCGAACTGGGCCTTGCCGCCAAGGGGCTGCTGCGTGATCAAGGAGTACGGGCCGATCGAACGCGCGTGGATCTTATCGTCCACGAGGTGGGACAGCTTCAGCATGTAGATGTAGCCGACCGTGACCCTCTGCTCGAACGGCACGCCGGTCACGCCGTCGCGCAGGACGGTCTTGCCGTCCTCCGGGATCCCGGCCCGCGACAACATCTCGCGGATCTCCCCTTCGGTCGCGCCGTCGAACACCGGGGTCGCGAAGTGCAGGCCGAGCGCCTTCCCGGCCCACCCGAGGTGCGTCTCCAGGATCTGGCCAACGTTCATTCGGCTCGGGACGCCGAGCGGGTTGAGCACCATCTCGACCGCGGTCCCGTCCTGGAGGAACGGCATCTCCTCGTCCGGGAGCACGACCGAGATCACGCCCTTGTTGCCGTGCCGCCCGGCCATCTTGTCGCCGACCTGGAGCTTGCGCTTCATCGCGACGTAGACCTTGACCTGCTTGATGACGCCGGGGGGCAACTCGTCGCCAGCGGTGAGAAGCTTGATCCGCTCGTCGTTGAGCTTCTCGAGGACCTCGATCTGGCTCTCGGCCTGGTTGACGAGCATCCGGACGCGCTCGCGCACCGTGTCGTCGGCAAGCGGCAACGCCAGCATCTCGGCGCGCGTCAGCTCCGTCACCACCTCGGCGGTCAGCTTGGCGTTCTTCTTGGCCACCAGGTCGCCGGTGCGCGCCGAGGAAACGTCGGCCGTCACCTTGGCGCCGTCGAGCAGCTCGGCGAGCTTCTTGTTGCGCTCCTCGAGGACGATCCTGCGTTCGTCCTCGGAGTTCTTGCGGATGCGCGCGATCTCCTCTTCCTCGATCGCCTGGGCGCGCACGTCCTTCTCGGTACCGCGGCGGGCGAAGATCTTGACATCCACGACGACGCCGGAAATGCCGGGCGGGCACTTCAGCGAGGCGTCCCGCACGTCGCCGGCCTTCTCGCCGAAGATCGCACGCAGCAGTTTTTCCTCAGGCGTCAGCTGGGTCTCGCCCTTGGGCGTGACCTTGCCGACCAGGATGCTGCCCGGGCGCACGTGCGCCCCGACGCGCACGATGCCGGCGTCGTCGAGGTCCTTGAGGGCGTTCTCCGCGACGTTCGGGATGTCGCGGGTGATCTCCTCGGGGCCGAGCTTCGTGTCGCGGGCGGCGATCTCGAGTTCTTCGATGTGGACCGACGTGAAGTAGTCCTCCTTGACGAGCTTCT
Source organism: Acidobacteria bacterium 37-71-11 (assembly GCA_002279285.1). Lineage (GTDB taxonomy): Bacteria > Acidobacteriota > Thermoanaerobaculia > Thermoanaerobaculales > Thermoanaerobaculaceae > RBG-13-68-16. Next base: position 6,276 of record NCBR01000027.1, on the reverse strand, counting down.
CGGAGACCACGATCGCGTCCTCGAAGTTGTAGCCGCGCCACGGCATGAACGCGACCAGCACGTTGCGGCCGAGCGCGAGCTCGCCCCTGTCCGTGTTCGGGCCGTCGGCGAGCACCTGCCCCTTCACGACGCGCTGCCCGGGGCTGACGATCGGCTTCTGGTTCACGCACGTATTCTGGTTGGAGCGGCGGAACTTGGTGAGCTGGTAGATATCGGCGCCGAAGTCGCGGGGACGCCCGGTCTCGGGGTCCTCGGCCTCGACGCGCACGATGATGCGCCGGGAGTCGACGGTGTCCACGACTCCGGAGCGGCGGCAGACGATGACGGAGCCGGAGTCGCGGGCGACGACCGACTCGAGGCCGGTCCCGACGAGCGGCGCCTCAGAGCGCAGCAGCGGGACCGCCTGGCGCTGCATGTTCGACCCCATCAGCGCGCGGTTGGCGTCGTCGTGCTCGAGGAACGGAATGAGCGCGGCGGCCACCGACACGACCTGCTTGGGCGACACGTCGATGTAGTCGATCTTGTCCCGGTCGATGAGCACGAACTCGCCCGCCGACCTGGCGATCACCTTCTCGGACTGCAGGGCGCCTTTGGCATCGACCTCGGCGTTGGCCTGCGCGATGTTGAGCGTCTCCTCGTCCCACGCCGACAGGTAGAAGGCGTGCGGTACCCAGCGGGCCGGCCGCTTCGCCTTGGCCTGCAGCTTCTTGTTCGCGGATTCGACCTCCTCGAGCTGCACGACCTGGTGGAGCTCGAACGAGGCGTCGCCGCGCTCGGAGATCATCACGTGCTCGAGCACGCGCCCCTTTTCGACCTTCTTGTAGGGGGACTCGATGAAACCGAAGTCGTTGATGCGCGCGTAGCACGAGAGGGACGAGATCAGGCCGATGTTCGGGCCTTCCGGCGTCTCGATCGGACAGATCCGGCCGTAGTGCGTGGCGTGAACGTCGCGCACCTCGAAGCCGGCGCGCTCGCGCGACAGCCCGCCCGGGCCAAGCGCCGAGAGACGGCGCTTGTGGGTGACCTCGGCCAGCGGGTTGGTCTGATCCATGAACTGCGAGAGCTGCGAGGAACCGAAGAACTCCTTCACCGCCGCGATCACCGGTTTGGCGTTGATGAGGTCCCGCGGCATCGCGTTCTCGATGTCCTGGTGGATCGTCATGCGTTCCTTGATCGCGCGCTCCATGCGAACCAGGCCGACGCGGAACTGGTTCTCGAGCAGCTCGCCGACCGCGCGCACGCGCCGGTTGGCGAGCGAGTCGATGTCGTCAAGGCGCCCGATTCCCCGCGACAGCTTCAGTAGGTAGCGCACGACCGCGATGAAGTCTTCCTGGTCCATCACCCGCTGCTTGAGGTTCTTCGTCAGACCGAGCTTGACGTTGAACTTGAAGCGGCCGACCTCCGAGAGGTCGTACTTGCGCTCGTCGAAGAACAGGCCGTCGAACAGGGTGGTGGCCGACTCCTGGGTCGGCGGGTCGCCCGGCCGCAGCCGGCGGTAGACCTCCATGATCGCGTCAAGCTTGGCGCGGATCGAGTCCTTCTCGATGGTCTTGGTGAGGATCTCGCCCACGAGGTCCCACCCCGGGAACGCGAGCCTCAGTTCCTTCTTGCCCAGCTCCTGGGCGCGGGCGAGGAGCTCCGGGGAGACCGTGGACCCGGCTTCCGCCACCAGCTCCCCGGTCGACGGATCGACGACGTCCTCGCCGAGCACGGCGTCGACAAGCTCTTCCGCCCTGACATCGCGCTTGACCTTGTCGCTATCCTTGAGCGCCTTGCGCATCGCCGCGTCGAGCTTGAGGCCGGCGAACAGCTCGGGGGACGCCGTGCGGCGCCCCACCTGCGCGATGGTCCGCTCCTCGTCGACCTCGACCACGGTGCGGTCGATGGTGAGGGTCACCACGTCGTCCTTCAGCTTGGCCGGGAACAGGTGGTAGAAGATTTCGAGCAGCTGTGCGTTCGACTCCAGGCCGAGCGCGCGCAGGAACACGGTCCCCGGGAAGCGGCGCTTGCGGTCGATGCGAACGTAGAGGATCTGCTTCTTGTCGAACTCGAACTCGATCCAGGAGCCGCGGTAGGGCACCACCTTGGCGAGCAGCGAGGTCGGCGTCTCGCGGGTGAAGGAGACGCCCGGCGAGCGGTGCAACTGCGAGACGATGACGCGCTCGGTGCCGTTGATGATGAATGTCCCGGTCTCGGTCATCAGGGGAAGCTCGCCGAAGTAGAGTTCCTCCTCCTTGATGTCCCGGACCTGTTTGTCCGGCCCGGTGCCCTCGTCGAAGAGCACGAGCCTGAACGTCACCTTGAGCGGGACCGCGTAGGTCAGTCCGCGCTCCCGGCAATCGGTCTCGCTGTAGGTGAGGCGGAGGCCCACGGGGTTGCCGCACGTCGGGCAGTGCGGCACGGCGTTCGCCGTGGCCTGGCCGCACGACGGGCACACCACCGTGCTCTCGTGCGGCTCGGCCGCCTTGATGCGGGCGCCGCAGTGCTGGCAGGCGATCCGCAGCCGTTCCAGGCCCGAAAGGCGGCCGCACTTGCACTCCCAGGTCCCGAGCTCGAAGCGCACGAAGTGCAACTCGCACGAGGACCGGAAGTCCGAGAACGGGAACACGCTCGAGAACACCGCCTGCAGGCCCTTGAGATCGCGCTCCTCGGGGAGAAGGTCCATCTGCAGGAACTGCTCATAACTCGAACGTTGAACAGCAATCAGGTTTGGCAGCGGGATCGTGGTGCGGATTTTGGAGAAATTCGTCCGCTCGCCCGTCTCGACCATCTGGGTCAGACTCATGGGCCTAACTCCTTCTTCACGGTTCGCATCGTTGCCCGCCCGCGAAATCCCTCGCGCTCATCGGCGCGAGAACCTTCCCCGGCGCGCGGCATTCCGGCACACCGGAGAAACGCCGCACGGGGGGCGACATGCCCCCCTTCCCGGGTTTCTTCGCTTCACGCCCGGGTGCGACCCGGCGCCGACGATGGGGACACTCCCCACGCAGCGCCGTACCAGTTTGCAGCACCAGCTTCCGTCGATTCAGCCCCCAGCAGCGGCGGCCTACTGAACCTTGACCTTGGCGCCCGCTTCCGTGAACTTCTTCTTGATATCCTCCGCCTCCTGCTTGGAGACGCCTTCCTTCACCTTGGTCGGAGCGGCTTCGACCAGGTCCTTGGCTTCCTTGAGTCCGAGCGCCGTCACCTCGCGCACGGCCTTGATGACGTTGATCTTCTTGTCACCGGCATCCTCGAGGATCACGTCGAACTCGGTCTGCTCCTCGACTGGTTCGGCCGCTGCCGCAGGCCCTCCGGCCATCGCCATCGGCATCGCCGCCGCGGCCGCCGAAACCCCGAACTCGGTCTCCAAGGCCTTGACCAGCTCGTTGAGCTCGAGCACCGTCATCGCCTTGATCTGCTCCACAAACTCTTGCGTCTGCGCCATTGTCAGTTCTCCTTTGCCTGGTCTTGCACGCCTTCGTCCGGCGTTCCCTTTTTCTCTGCGATCTGCTGCAGGCTCACCGCCAGGCCCTTGACCGGGGCGGCAAGCACCGTGACCAACCTGCGCATCGGCGACTGGAGCAGGAACAGCAGCCTCGCCACCAGCTCCTTCTTGGAGGGCAGCGTCGAGACCTGCTTGGCCTGTGCCGCATCCAGCAGCTGCCCCTCGATCAGACCGCCGCGAAACTTCAGCTTGTCGTGGGCCTTGGCAAAATCGGCCAGGGCCTTGGCGAGGATCACGGCGTCCTGGCTCGTGTACGCCACGGCGGCCGGACCCGACAGGAGCTGCTGCAGCGATTGATGCGCGGTGTCGGCAAGTGACAGCTTGGCCAGGGTGTTCTTGACCACCCGATAGTTGCCGTTGGCCTCTTTCACCTTGCGCCGCAGCTCCGTCACCTCGCCGACGGTGAGCCCCGTGAAGTCCATCACGAAAAGCCCGCTCGCCGGCGCCAGCGTGGCTTTGAGGGCCTCGATCTGTTCTTGCTTCTGTGCCCGCGTCAACATGGCAAACCCCCTACTTCGCTTCCAGCGGCGCGATATCCAACGCCACACCAGGGCCCATCGTGGAGCTCATGAACGCCGACTGCACGTACTTCCCCTTCGCGCTCGTCGGCTTGGCCCGCAGGATCGCGGTGATCAGCGAGCGGGCGTTCTCCTCCAGCGCGTCGGCGGAAAACGAGGTCTTGCCCACCGGCGCGTGGATGATGGCGGTCTTGTCGACCCGGAACTCGACCTTGCCGGCCTTGATCTCCCGCACCGCCTTGCCGACCTCCGGCGTGACCGTGCCGGTCTTTGGGTTGGGCATCAGGCCGCGGGGGCCAAGGATCTTTCCGAGCCGAGAGAGGCCGCGCATCATGTCGGGCGCGGCGACGATGGCGTCGAACTCCAGCCACCCGCCCTGGATCTTCTCGATCGCATCTTCCCCCATCACGAAGTCGGCGCCGGCTTCCTGCGCTTCCTTGGCCTGGTCTCCGGCCGCCACCACGAGCACCTTTTTGCTCTTGCCGGTGCCGTGCGGCAGCACGACGGTGCCGCGAACCATCTGGTCGGCGTGCCGCGGATCCACGCCGAGACGGAGGGCGACCTCCACCGTCTCGTCGAACTTGACGTAGTGCATGTCGCGCACCAGCTCCACCGCTTCGCGGAGCTGATAGCGGCGCTGCTCCACCCTCGCCTTGGCCTCTTGGTACTTCTTCGAATGAGCCATGCCCACCCCCTTACGCCACAACCTCGATGCCCATGCTGCGAGCCGTACCTTCGATGATCCGGATCGCCGCATCGAGCGAGGTGGTGTTGAGGTCGGGCAGTTTGGTCGTGGCGATCGCCTCGACTTGCGCCCGTGTGACTTTCCCGACCTTGTTGCGGTTTGGCTCGCCCGAGCCCTTCTCCACCGCCGCCGCCTGCCGCAGAAGGAACGATGCGGGCGGCGTCTTGGTGATGAACGTGTACGTGCGGTCCGAGTACACGGTGATCACCACGGGGATGATGGTTCCTGCGAGCTTCTGCGTCTTCGCGTTGAAGGCCTTGCAGAAGTCCATGATGTTCAGGCCATGCTGGCCCAGCGCCGGACCGACCGGTGGCGCCGGGGTCGCCTGACCCGCCGGGATCTGCAGCTTCACGTAACCAGTGATCTTCTTTGCCATCGCCTACCTCACGCGGTCTTCTGAACCTGGCTGAACTCGAGCTCGACGGGGGTGGAACGGCCAAAAATCGTCACCATCACCTTGAGCGTGGAGCGGTCCAGGTTGACCTCCTCCACGACGCCGGTGAAGTTGGAGAAGGGGCCGTCCGTGATCCTCACCGGTTCGCCCTTCTCGAAGACGTGCTTCGGCCGCGGCTTTTCCTTGGCCACCGTGACCTGGTGCAGGATCTGGTTGACCTCGTCCTCGGTAAGCGGGGTCGGCTTCTTGCCGGAACCGACAAAACCCGTCACCTTGGGCGTGTTACGCACCAGGTGCCAGGACTCGTCCCCCTTCTCGCCGGTCAGGTCGATCTGCACCAGCACGTAGCCGGGGAAGAACTTCCGCTGCACCTCGCGACGCTTGCCGGCGCGAATCTCCACCACCGTCTCCGTCGGGATCCGGACCTCCCCGAAGAAATCCTGCATGCCGAGGGCGTCGATGCGCTGCTCGAGCGTCTTCTTGACGCGCTCCTCGAACCCCGAGTAGGTGTGGATGATGTACCACTGCTTCGGCATTCGTCACTTCCCCCGTTACGAGAGAAACTTGATAACCACAGTCACGAGCTGGGAAAACGCCAGGTCGCAGACATACAGGAAGATTCCGAAGATGAACGACGCGGCGATCACGACCACAGTGGTCGACACCACCTCGTCGCGCCCCGGCCAGGTGACCTTCTTCGTCTCGACGATCACCTCGCGGAGGAACGTTTGCAGCCTATGCCACCAGTTCATCGGGCGCGCCTCCCTGGCGCTGGGAGTACCTGGCAGGCCAGGAGGGACTCGAACCCCCAACCACCGGTTTTGGAGACCGGGACTCTACCAATTGAGCTACTGGCCTGCACCGGACCCAACCTACTTCGCTTCCTTGTGCAGCGTATGACGGCGGCAGAACTTGCAGTACTTCTTGACCTCGAGCCGCTCCGTCTGCTTCTTCTTGTTGCGGGTCGACGTATAGTTCCGCCGCTTGCACTCGCCGCACGCCAGTTGAATGTTGTCGCGCATCGCCGCACCTCACTCGATGATTTCGGTGATGGTGCCGGCGCCGACGGTGCGGCCACCCTCACGAATCGCGAACCGCAGCGCCTTCTCCATCGCGATCGGCGTGATCAGCT
>NCBR01000186.1 GCA_002279285.1 Acidobacteria bacterium 37-71-11 | reverse complement strand
GCGCTCGAGCGACGTCACCGTCTGAGGGGTGAGCGGGGTGCTCGCCTGCCAGGTGAAGAAGTAGCCGCCGCCGAGCGATTGGCCGACGGCGAGGTGCGCCTCGGGGTAGAGATCGCGCGCCGCTTCGAGCAGAACGAGGCTGGCGCTCTGGCGGGCCACCGCTTCGCCCTGGCGCGAGGCGAGGCGGACCGCCTCGAGGGCGACCTGGAAGCCGCGGAGCGGGAAATCGAGCGCCACCTGGCGCCGGTTCACCAGGCAGGCGAGGATGTCCTCGGGGACGTCGCCGTAGAACTGGGCCAGGAACTGCTCCACCGTCGTGCCGCTCACCACCTGGCGCCGCTCACCGGCGAAGCTCACCACAACGGTTTCGTGAGACACGCGCGCCTCCGTCCTCGAATTGTATGCCAGCCCGGCCTGCGGCGGCGCCGCAGGTAGAATCGGATCGAGACTCGCCGGACCTCCGGTTCGGCAGCGAGGAGCGAACGTGGCGAGGAACGAGTACACGGCCAGGATCGTCACCGCGATCGGGGCGATCACCAGGCGCGTCGAGGAGCGCGGCGAACCGCTCTTCCACGGCGGCGAGGCGCCGCTGCCGCAGAAGGGCGAGGTCATCGCGATCTTGCGCGGCCTGCAGGAGGTGATCTACCCCGGTTACTTCGGGGATCAGGGGTTGTACCGGGAGTACCTGCACGGGCACCTGGGCGACCAGCTCTACGCGCTTTCCCGCCGGCTCGAAGGCGAGGTGTGCCGCGCGCTCGCGGCCGACTGCGGCCGGCGGCGGGAGGGGGCAGTGCCGCAACCGGGGCTGCACGCCGGCGAGGTGGTGACGGCGTTCCTCGAGCGCCTGCCGGACGTCATGGACCTGATCGCGGCCGACGTCGGGGCGGCGTACGAGGGGGATCCGGCCGCCACCTGCCTCGAGGAGGTGATCCTCGCGTACCCGGGTGTCAAAGCCGTGTTCACCTACCGCATCGCCAACCTGCTCTGCCGGCTCGGCGTGCCGCTCGTCCCCCGGATCATGACCGAGTTCGCGCACAACGAGACCGGCGTGGACATCCACCCGGGCGCGACGATCGGGCGGGAGTTCTTCATCGACCACGGCACCGGCGTGGTGGTCGGCGAGACCACGGTGATCGGCGACCGGGTCAAGCTCTACCAGGGCGTCACGCTCGGGGCCCTCTCCTTTCCCCGCGACGCGCGCGGCGGTTTGGTGCGGGGCACCAAACGCCACCCGACCCTCGAGGACGACGTCATCGTGTATGCCGGGGCCACGATCCTCGGCGGCGACACCGTCGTCGGACGCGGTTCGGTGATCGGCGGCAACGTGTGGCTCACCACGTCCGTGCCTGCCGGTTCCAAGGTGACACTCTCGCGCGATCAGATCGCGTACGAGATCTCCTCCCGCGAGCCCGAGGGGGCTCGTTGACCGGCCGCGAGGTCGTTTGCTACGGTGAGCTCCCATGACTCGACGTGCACTCGCCATCCTTGCCCTGCTCGCGTGCTCGCCGGCGCTGGCCCAGGAGCCGTTGCCCCCCGGGCTCCACGGCGTCGACAAGCTGGAGGCGCTCGTGCAGCGGGTCAGTCAGGTGCAGGCGGGCCTGAAGACGCTTTCCGCGGACTTCGAGCTGCGCCGGACGAGCCGGCTGCTGGCCCAGCCCTCGGTCTCGCGCGGCAAGTTCTACTTCGCGGCGCCGGACAGCGTGCGCTGGGATTACACCTCGCCCCGGCCGATGACCGTCCTGCTCGCGGGCGGCGTCGCGATCACCTACCGCCCGCTGGAGAAGCGGGCGGAGAGCATCAAGGTCGGGCGCGCCCAGCGGCGCGTGTTCCACTTCCTCTCCGCCACGGAGCCGCTCGACAAGCTGATGGGGTACTTCTCGTTCACCTTCCGCGATTTTGGGCCGGGCGCCAACTACACCCTCCTGCTCAAGCCCACCGTGCACACGATCAAGAAGCACCTGCGCTCCGTCGAGATCGAAATCGACCACCATTCGTTGCTGCCGGTCCGCGTCGCCTACACCGATCCCGACGGCGACAGCACGGAGTACTCGTTCTCGGCGATCGAGATGAACAAGCCGCAAGAACCCGGCCTCTTCGACCTGACGCTGCCGCCCGACGTCCACATCGTCCAGCTCAAGCTGGGAAGCGGCGAGTGAAGAGACTGGGGTCCGGGTACCGGAGTCCGGGGTCCGGAGAGACCGTGGATCGTGGGTCGTGGATCGTGGGTGCGGGAACGTGGAAGCCGAGGGGCTGAGGGGCGGAGGAACTGAGGAGAAGAGACGAGCGATGAACGAACGTGTCTCGCGCTCTTCGTCTTTGCTCCTCCGCCGGCACGGGGGCGGTGGGAGGGCGGGTTGGCGGTCTGGGGGCGGTGAGTGAGCGGGGAGTTTACGGTCGTGGCACGCGACGGGGCGAACGGTGCCAGGGCTGGGGAGCTCGTGACCGCCCACGGCGTGGTGCGCACCCCCGCGTTCATGCCGGTCGGCACGGCCGCGAGCGTCAAGGGACTGGCCCCGTGGGAGTTGGAACGGCTCGCCCCCGAGATGGTGCTGGCCAACACCTACCACCTCCTGCTGCGCCCCGGTGTGGACGCGATCGAAGCGCTTGGCGGGCTGCACCGCTTCATGGGCTGGCCGGGCCCGATCCTGACCGACTCGGGCGGGTTCCAGGTGTTCTCCCTGGCCGGTCGCCGGCAGATCGACGACGACGGCGTCGCCTTCCGCTCCCACATCGACGGGTCCCCCCTGCGCCTCACCCCCGAGGGGTGCGTCGAGGCGCAACGCCGCCTCGGCGTGGACGTCGCGATGGCGCTCGACGTTTGCCCCGCGCTGCCGGCGTCGGACGCGGAACTCGAGGCGGCGGTGGCGATGACCTCGCGCTGGGCGGCCCGCTGCCGCGCGGCGCTGCCGCCCGGGGGGGACACGATGCTGTTCGGGATCGTGCAGGGCGGACTCGACTTGGGCCTGCGGCGGCGCGCGGCCGAGGAGCTGGCAGCGATCGACTTCGAGGGTTATGCGCTCGGCGGCTTCTCGGTCGGGGAACCGCCCGCGGCGATGTGGGACGCGGTGGCGGGCTCGGCCCCGCTGCTGCCCGACGCGCGGCCGCGCTACCTGATGGGCGTCGGCACGCCGCGCGACATCGTCCACGCCGTCGCCGCCGGCGTAGACCTCTTCGACTGCGTCATGCCGACCAGGAACGCCCGCAACGGCCTCCTGCACACCTCGCGCGGCCCGGTCGTCCTCAAGAACGCGCGCTGGAAGGCGTCGGACGAGCCCGCCGACCCGGCGTGCGACTGCCCCACCTGCAGGCGCTGCTCGGTGGCCTACCTGCGCCACCTGTACCTGGCGCGCGAGGCCGCGGTGGTGGTGCTGGCCACGGTGCACAACCTCCATTTCTTCCTGTCCTTGATGAGACGCACCCGTTGGGCTATCATGACCGGCCGCTTTGCTGCGCTCCGCGACACCGTGCTCGCGGCGGAGACCGCGGGCGGCTGAGGACGAGGGATAGCCATGAACCCAAAGAACCCGATCTTCCAGTTTCTCCCCTTCCTGCTCATCTTCGGGATCTTCTACCTGCTGCTCATCATGCCGATGCGCAAGCGGCAGAAGAAGCACCAGGAGCTGCTGAGCAAGCTCACGAAAGGGGACCGCGTGATCACCACCGGCGGCATTTTCGGCACGGTGGTCGAGGCGGAGGGCGACGTGCTCACCATCCGCATCGCGGACAACGTCAAGATCCAGGTCGCGCGCTCGGCGGTGGCCGGGCTCGCCAAGGACGCGGGGAGCGTCGATCTGACTCCCAGCGAGCCCAAGTAGGGAGGTCCGATGCAACGCAAGCTGACGTGGCGCTGGGCGCTCATCGCCGGGGTGACCGCGGCCGCCGTGTTCTTCATGCTGCCGCTTGACAAGAGGATCCACCTCGGCCTCGACCTCAAGGGCGGAATCCACCTGGTGCTGCAGGTCAACACCGGGGACGCGGTGCGAGCGGAGGTCGACGACGCGATGGAGCGGGTGCGGGGCGACCTGACCGCGAAGGGCTTCGCGCCCACGACGCTGCAGCGCCTGCCGAGCGGCGACGGGTTCCTGCTCAAGCCGGCGGCCAACACCGCCGCGAAGGAGCTCGACAAGGTGATCGACGACCGCCTCCCCGAATTCAAGGTCGACCGCGGCGTCGAGATCACCGCGACGCTCAAGCCCGAGGTCGCGCGCAACATCCGCGACATGGCGGTACGCCAGGGGTTGGAGACGATCCGCAACCGCATCGACCAGTTCGGGGTGTCCGAACCGGTGATCCAGCGCCAGGGGATCGAGGGCAACCGCATCGTGGTGCAGCTCCCGGGCGTGGACGACCCCGGCCGCGTGAAGGACCTCATCAGCTCGACCGCGTTCCTCGAGATCAAGCCGGTCGTGCGCGTGGCGCCGACCGAGGAGGCGCTGCTCGCCACCGTGAACGGCAAGGTGCCAGAGGACTCCGAGGTGCTGTCGGGCGACATCGAGGACATCGAGGGCCGCGTCTCCGGCAAGGAGTTCTACCTCGTCAAGCGGGCGTCGGTGATTTCCGGGCGCGACCTGCGCAACGCGCGCCGCTCCCAGGATTCCTACGGCCAGCCCGCCGTGAGCTTCACGCTCAACCCGGAGGGCGCCAAGAAGTTCGACGCCTACACCGCGGCGCACATCGGCGACCGCATGGCGATCGTGCTCGACAACAAGGTGCGCTCGGCGCCCTCGATCAGGGGCCGCATCTCCGACTCCGGAATCATCGAGGGCAACTTCACGGTGCAGGGCGCCGAGGACCTCGCGCTCGTGCTGCGCGCCGGCGCGCTCCCCGCCTCGATCACCTACCTGGAGGAGCGGACCGTCGGCCCGAGCCTCGGGCGCGACTCGATCAACCGCGGCATCACCGCGGGGGTCGTCGGCCTCGTCCTGGTCGCCGTGTTCATGCTCATCTACTACAAGGGCGCCGGGATCAACGCCAACGTCGCGCTCGTGCTCAACGCGGTCCTGCTGCTGGGGGCGATCGGCGCGCTCGGCGCCACGCTCACGTTGCCCGGTATCGCCGGCGTGATCCTCACGATCGGCATGGCGGTGGACTCCAACGTGCTGGTGTTCGAACGCATCCGCGAGGAACTCGACCTCGGCAAGACGGTGCGCAACGCCATCTCGCTCGGGTTCTCGCGGGCGTTCGGCACCATCGTCGACACCCACGTCACCACGATCGTTTCGGCGCTGTTCCTGTTCCAGTTCGGGACCGGCCCGATCAAGGGGTTCGCCGTCACGCTC
>NCBR01000371.1 GCA_002279285.1 Acidobacteria bacterium 37-71-11 | reverse complement strand
GCCGCCCCCAGCGGCGGCACGAAGATCAGCGACGCGGTGCAGCCGGTCGCCGCCTTCGCGTCGGCCACGGTGTTGAACACGGGCACGCCGTCCACCGTGGCGCCGGCCTTGCCCGGAGTCACGCCGGCGACGATCTTCGTGCCGTACTCGCGGCACTTCGCCGCGTGGAACTGCCCTTCCTTGCCGGTGAGCCCCTGAACCACAACGCGCGTGTTCGCATCCAGCCAGATCGCCATGGGGCCCCCTTTACCTTGCCGCCGCGACGACCTTCGCCGCCGCATCCGCCATCCCGTCGGCCGGCTGCAACGCCAGGCCCGACTCTCCCAGGATGCGCTTGCCTTCGTCGACGTTGGTGCCTTCCAGCCGGACGACGATCGGGACCTTCACGTCGAGCTTCCGGGCCGCCGCCACCACGCCCGCCGCGATCATGTCGCAGCGGACGATGCCGCCGAAGATGTTGATCAGGACCGCCTTCACCTCCGGGTCGGAGAGCAGGATGCGGAAGGCGTTCTCCACCCGCTCCTGGCTCGCGCCGCCGCCGACGTCGAGGAAGTTGGCGGGCGCGCCCCCGGCGTGCTTGATGATGTCCATCGTCGCCATCGCGAGGCCGGCGCCGTTGACCATGCAGGCGATCGTGCCGTCGAGCTTGATGTAGTTGAGGTCGAACTTCGACGCCTCGACCTCGAGCGGGTCCTCCTCGCCGAGGTCGCGCATCGCGCCGATTTCCGGGTGGCGAGCGATCGCGTTGTCGTCGAAGTTCATCTTGGCGTCGAGCGCGAGCACGTCCCCGTCGTTCGTGATCAGCAGCGGGTTGATCTCCGCGAGCGTCGAGTCGCTCTCGTTGTAGGCGCGGGCCAGCGCCGTCACGAGTTTGACGAACTTCTTGAGGGTGTCGCCCGAGAGCTCGAGCGCGAAGCCGAGCTTACGCGCCTGGAACGGCTGCAGTCCCGCGCAGGGGTCGAAGTGCTCTTTGAGGATCGCCTCGGGGTGCTCGGCCGCGACCTCCTCGATCTCCATCCCGCCGAACTTCGACGCCATCAGCACCGGCAGCTCGGCGGAGCGGTCGAGGACGATGCCGAGGTACAGCTCCCGGGCGATCCCGAGCGCCTCCTCCACGAGCACCTTGTGGACGATCCTCCCCTCCGGGCCGGTTTGCTTCGACACCAGCTTCATGCCGAGGATCTGCCCGGCGACCCTCACGGCCTCGTCGGCGCCGCTCGCCAGCTTGACGCCACCCGCCTTGCCGCGGCCGCCGGCGTGGACCTGCGCCTTGACGACGACCTTGCCGCCAAGATCGGCCGCGATCGCTCCGGCCTCGGCCGCGGTGACGGCGACCTTCCCGCGTGGGACGCGGACACCGAAGCGGGACAAGATCTCTTTTGCCTGGTACTCGTGGACCTTCATCCGTTCCTCCCGGACACCTTCAGCCGACGCATTGTGCACACCCCGGCGGCCGCGTGCAAGCCGAAGCGTGGCG
>NCBR01000185.1 GCA_002279285.1 Acidobacteria bacterium 37-71-11 | reverse complement strand
CTCGGTCGCACGCGCAGGCGGGTCGGAGGGCGGCGCTCGATGCGCCGCCCGAGCGACCACGGCCGCAGCCCGCGGGCAAAACAAAGGCCTTACGCAGTGAAGAGAGAGCCCGGGGCACCCGCAGCCGGCTGCCCGCGGGGCACGAGAAGACAGCCCGGGCGGAATGTGCCCGCCGGAGCGTCGGCAGGACCGGGCAGTGACATACTGATGTGGGTCAGGGTCGAGCCGCCCCGGAGGCGGCAGGGAGGCACGATGAAACGGACGATGCTCGTTGTGGCGTTCCCTCTCGCGGCGGCTCTGTTGGCGGCGGTGACGGCCTCGTGCGGCACCGCGGCGCCCACCGCGACCCCAACTGTCGAGCGGATCGGCGGCACGACCGTGCATTACAGAGGCCCCGCGATCGACGCCGTCGTGAGCTACCGCTTCGCAAGCCTGAACGAGGGCGGGGACTGGCTCTTCCTCGACGCCGCCCTCTCGGGCAACACGCGGACCTCAGTCGAAATCAAGCGGGACGAGATCTCCGTCCGCATTCCGAGCGGCGAGGTCGTGCCGCTCGCCACCCAGACGGAGTTCGGGCAGGCCTACACAAAGAACGCGTCCGCGTTGGCGCGCGCCGACGTCGCCAGCGAACCGCTCAATTACTACCCGGGCCGCCGGCCGAAGGGGCTCGACTTCGTGGTGGCCCCCGGGTCGGGGATCTCGCTGTTGGCGGCCTGGGTCAACGATCTGGACGTGGCGTTCGGGCGGCTCGCGTTCTTCCTCCCCGGCGGCGTTCAGAAGGGACCCTACGAGCTCCGGATCGACCTCCCCGAGGGCAAGGTGCGCATCCCGTTCCGGCTCGGCGAAGCTAGCCGGTGACGCGGCTGCGGCGGTAGCGGCCGTCGGCCTCCCGCGCCACCCGTCCGGTCAGCTCGAGCGCCAGCAACCCTTCCAGCACCTGGGCGACCGGTTGCCCACTCGCCGCCGCAAGGCGGTCGACGGTCACCGCCTCGCCGGCGGGAATGAGAGCGAGCAGCGCCGGCTCGGGGCCGCCGGGGGCGGCCGCGCGCGGCGGCAGTCCGATCGCGGCGAGCACGTCGTCCGCGGAGAGCACCGGCGCGGCGCCCGCGCGCAGCAGACCGTTCGGCCCGGCCGACAGGCGGGAGAACACGGAGCCGGGCACCGCCAGCACCTCGCGGCCCTCGTCGAGGGCGAGGCGGGCCGTGATCAGGGCGCCGGAGCGCTCGTCCGCCTCGACCACGATGACGGCCTCGGCGAGGCCGGCGATCAGGCGGTTGCGCTCGGGGAAGTGATGGGCGAGCGGCGGCGCCCCGGGCGGGTACTCGGTGAGCAGGCAACCGGACGCTGCGATTTCCTCAGCGAGACGGGCGTGCTCGGGCGGGTAGACCCGGTCGGGTCCCGCCCCCCACACCGCGACCGTCCGCCCGGCGCCGGCGAGCGCGCCGCGGTGCGCCGCCGCGTCCACGCCCCTTGCCATGCCCGAGACGACCGCCACCCCGGCGGCGGCCAGCTCGCGCCCGAGGTACTCGGCGACCTCGCGCCCGTACGCCGTCGCCCGCCTCGCGCCCACCAACGCCACGGCTCGGACTTCCGACAAGCCGCCGCGCAGGAACACTCCGAGCGGCGGGTCCGCGGTGGCGGCGAGCCGCACCGGAAAGCCGGGGTCGCCGTCCGCAATCCAGCGCCATCCCAGCCGAGCGAGCGCCGCCTCGGCCGCCGGCACACAGTTCTCGAGCGCGTCGCGGACCGCGGGATCCCCCTCGGCGCCCCCGCCCGCGAGCAGCTCCCGCGCCGAATCGCGCGCGCGCCGCCCGCCGTCCGGACGTGCGACGACGCAGGCCAGCGCAAGCCGGGAATCGGCCATGCCATCCTCCGTTTGCCCTTATGATAGCGGCGTCTCCTCGACGACTCCAGCACCATGGCCGGGACACAGGAGAGACGTGGCCCGTGGTCCGAGCCGGCTGCGCCGGCCGCAGGCCGCGCAGCCTCGACCGTCCCCCTCGAAGACGAATAGCTCAACGAAGGCAGCGCCACCAAGCTTGGGGCGTGTAGCCGCGCCGCCGAGAGTGGGCCAGCCGCAAGGCGCCCGAGGCGGACGCAGCGGAGTGTGGCCGGAGGCCACATGAGCATGCGAGCCGCCGAAGGGCAACGCCGCGGATGGTCCGCTATCGGCGGCGCTATTTGGCGCGGCGGGCGTCGAGGACGATGCCCGCTCCCAGGAGCAAGAACACCGCGAGACCAAGCCAGTTCCCCGCCCACCCGGTGTTGCCGAGTTGCGGGATGAGGGTGACGTGGAGACGCTCCTGCAGCGCGTCGACCGCGCCCTTGAACACCCCGGCGAGCGCGCCGCCGGCGATCAGGCCCGAGGCCACCAGCGTGCCGCGGTCGCCGCGCGCCTTTTCGAGCCCGGCATCGCCTGTCGCGGAGCGCTTGACGAGCCACGCCACGATCGCGCCGACCAGCAACGGCGTGTTCAGGTCCATCGGCAGGTACATGCCGAGCGCGAACGCGAGGCCGGAGACCCCGATGATCTCGACGACGACCGCGATCACCGCGCCGAGGCCGTAGAGGAACCACGGCGCCTCGGCCGAGCCCATCATCGAGCGCGCCACCGCCGCCATCGCGTTCGCCTGCGGCGCCGGCAGCGGCCGCGGGTGCGCGGCGGAGAGGACGTACCCGTCCGTGTGGGCGAAGAGCAGCATCACGGCCGTCACCGTGATCGAGGCGAGCGCGGCGCCGCCGATGAGCGACCACTGGATCCGGCGCGGCGTGCCGCCCACCCAGTAGCCGATCTTCATCAGCGTCACCATCGAGCCGGTCATCGACAGGGCGGTGCACACCACGCCGCCGATCAGCAGCGTCGCCAGCATCCCCTGGCCGCCCGACAGGCCGAGGCGCGCCAGGACCACGGCCGCCACGATCAGCGTCGTGAGCGTCATGCCCGAGACCGGCGTGATCGAGATCATCGCCACCGCCCACGCCGACACCGCGGCGAACAGGAACGAGATCAGCAGCGTGAGCGCGAGCGCGACGAGCGTCTTGACCGTGGCGCCCGGCACCCCGGCGAGCACGACGAAGCGGAAGTAGAGCCCGATCGCCACCGCGGTGACCGCAGTCAGCACCGCGACGGTCGCCATCGGCACGTCCTGGTCGGTGCGCGGCAGCGCCGCGGCGGCGCCGCCCCTCTTCAGGCGCGTCAGCTCCTTGAGCACCGTGCGCAGCGCCTGCACGATCACCGGGCTCATCTTGGCGATCGAGATCAGCCCGGCGGCGAAGATGCCGCCGATGCCGATCAGGCGGACGTAGTTGCCGAACACCGCCTCGGCGTCGAGACCCGCGACCGGCGGCATGCCGGGAAACAGCCCCCCCGGCACCTGCGCGCCGATGCGGGCGACCAGCGGGACCAGCACCCAGTACGACAGGAACGACCCGGCGCAGATGATCGCGGCGTAGCGGACGCCGATGATGTACCCGAGGCCCATCACCGCCGCCGAGGTGTTGAGCGTGAAGATTGCCTTGAGCTTGTTGGTGGCGGCGTCGAACGCCGGCACCAGCGCGGTCGAGAACGTGTCGCGCCACGCCGTGAAACCGGCCGCCAGGTAGTCGAGCACGAAGCCGATCCCCATCGACCCCAGCAGCACCCCGGCGGCCTTGCCGCCCTTCTCGCCGGTGACCAGGATCTCCGTCGTGGCCGTCGCCTCGGGGAACGGCAGCTTGCCGTGCATCTCGGCCACGAAGTAACGCCGGAATGGGATCAGGAACAGCACGCCGAGCACCGCGCCGAGGAACGGCACGAGGAAGATCTGCAGGAACCCCGAGCGCCCCTCCAGGCCGAGCACGAAGATCGCGGGCATCACGAACACCGAGCCCCCGACCACAATCCCGGCGGTGGCCCCGAGCGTCGCCACCTGGAGGTTCTCGAGGATCGTCGAGGTGCGCCGCCCGGCCGCGCCCAGCATGGCGGAGTAGCCGACCGCGAGGATCGCGATCGGGATCGCCGTCTCGATCCCCTGCCCGAGCTTGAGCGCGATGTACGCCGCCGCCGCGGAGAACAGCACCGTCATGGCGAGGCCGAGCGCGACCGAGCGCGCCGTCACCTCGGGGACGTTGCGCCCCGCCGCGATCAGCGGCTCGTACGTCTCACCGGGCTTTAAGGGGCGGTACGCGTTTTCGGGGAGACCGGGGATGACCTGCGGCGCCTCGGGGGTGTCCATGGCCGGCGATTGTAGCGCCGGCCGGCGCCGGCGCCCGGCCAGGGCGCGGTCAGTATCGTGGCGGCGCGGCTGACCTGCTCGAAGCGCTGCTCCGGAGCAAGGTGCGCCCAGGGCGGCGCAACGCGCTCGGGACTGCCGGTTTCGCCTGCCATCCCTCGACCTGGTCGAAGGCGAGGAAGACGGCCACCGTATACCGCCCGGAGGTGGGCAGCGGAGCGTCCGGGTCGCGCGGGATCGCCTTCTCGGGCATCTCGCCCAGGAGCAGCACCGCGTCGGCGCCCAGCTTGTCCGCGAGCGCCGCCAGGCGATCGAGCTCCGCCGGCTCTGCCTTCTTGAGCGGCGTTGGGAGCGGCTGGACCGCGACGATCGAGTAGTCGTCCTCGGGCTCCACCAGGTAGAACTCGACGCCTTTCACGGTGGCGGCTGCGGCGCCGGTCTCCGCCGGCCAGACGCCGAGCGGGATCGACGCGGCGACCGCGAGCAGGGTGGCTGCCAGCATGCTCCCCTCCTCCCTCAACCTTCGGGGACGAGCCGCTCGAGCCCGCCGAGGTACGGACGCAACGCCTGCGGCACGGTGACCGTGCCGTCGGGCTGCTGGTAGTTCTCCAGGACCGCGATCAGCGTGCGCCCGATGGCGAGTCCGGAGCCGTTGAGCGTGTGCAGGAAGCGCGTCTTGCCCCCGCCGGCAGGCCGGAACTTGAGGTCGGCGCGGCGCGCCTGGAACTCTTCACAGTTGGAGCACGACGAGATCTCGCGGTAGCTCTGCTGGCCGGGGAGCCAGACCTCGATGTCGTGGGTCTTGGCGGCCGAGAACCCCATGTCGCCGGTGGACAGCGTCACCA
Source organism: Acidobacteria bacterium 37-71-11 (assembly GCA_002279285.1). Taxonomy (GTDB): domain Bacteria; phylum Acidobacteriota; class Thermoanaerobaculia; order Thermoanaerobaculales; family Thermoanaerobaculaceae; genus RBG-13-68-16. The sequence goes on along the minus strand of NCBR01000185.1, from coordinate 225 downwards.
CCCGGTACGGCAGCTCGAGCCGCTGCAGCACCAGCTCCGCCGAGCCCGTCAGCGCGTCCAGCTCGGCGTAGCTCGTCTCCGGCGTCGCCAGGTGGACCAGCTCCACCTTGTCGAACTGGTGCTGGCGGATGAGGCCGCGCACGTCGCGCCCGTACGAGCCGGCCTCGGCGCGGAAGCACGGGGTGTAGGCGCAGTAGCGGCGGGGGAGCGTCTCCTCCTCGAGGA
>NCBR01000184.1 GCA_002279285.1 Acidobacteria bacterium 37-71-11 | reverse complement strand
AGTCTCGGTGCCGGGCGCAACTGCTGCGCCTCCCAGTGCGCCTCCCAGTGCGCCGCAAGCGCCAGTCAGCGCGAAGCCATTGCCCACACCGAAGGAAGTAGTTGCTCCGAGCAACCCCTACGACAACGTGATCGCCACGCTCGACAAGACACAACAACTGCTTCAGACACCTATTGCGCAGCGGATTGCTGCTGACCCCGGTGTTCGCGCGGTTCAAGCGCAAATGCACACGTTGGCCGCGCAGATTCCCGATCCAGAGAATATGACGGACGTGCAGCGTGCCCAATTTGCGGACTTGCAGAACAAGATGGCGGCGGCGTCGAAGGCTGCGGGAATGCAAATCCTTGGGATGAACCGCGACGCAACGCAGTTGGCTATGGATTACACACGAGCTTTCTCGGTGAACGCAATGGCGCAAGCTCGCGTCGCGTCAAGTGCAGCCCGCGATCAGGCCATGTTGGAGCTGATGTATGCCTGCGGCTTGCGGGTTTCGGAATTGATCGCCTTGAAGGTGGTGCAGGTGAACCTCGATGCCGGCGTGGTGATGGCCTACGGCAAGGGGCGGCGCGAGCGTCTGGTGCCCATGGGGGATATGGCGGTCGCTGCCGTGCGCCAATATCTGGAAAGCGCCCGTGCCCTGATCCTTGGTGGGCAGATGAGCGATGCCCTCTTTGTCACGGCCCAGGGAGGGCCCATGACCCGCCAGCGTTTCTGGCAGCAGATCCGGCATTATGCCCAGTGCGCGCAGATTGCCGGGCATTTGTCTCCCCACGGCCTGCGCCATGCCTTTGCCACCCATCTGCTGAATCATGGCGCGGATCTGCGCAGTGTGCAGTTGATGCTCGGTCATGCCAAACTCGGTACAACGGAAATCTATACCCATGTTGCGCGCGCCCGTCTGAAGGCATTGCACCAGCAGCACCACCCGCGGGGTTGAACGCAAAAACGCCCCCGTCAGTCGCCGAATTCTAGTTCACTTTAGATCCGGCAGTTGGCAGAGGTTTTTAGGTGAAAGCCACGGCGCGTGCATATGCATAGCTTCCAGAGATGAAAAATCCTCCCCGATATGGGGAGGAGCAACGGTCAGCACCGCCGGATGAAGGGTGTCTACTTCCCCTTGGGCAGGGTGATGACCACGTAAATGCTGGCCTTGCCCTGGCGCACCAGAACCGGTACCGGCTGATCGGCGGGTAGCTTGGCCACGATCTTCTGCAACTGCGCAGGCGTGTCTACGGGCTCTTGGGCGATCTGCTCGATGACCATGCCGGGCCTGATGCCTGCCGTGGCTGCTGGCCCGGGCGCTACCGCCAGGATCAGTACACCGCGATGGATATCCATTTCCTTCATGGCCCGGGGGGTGAGCGACTGGACCTGGATGTGCAGGCGGGTCATGAACTGGCGCGCGATCTTCGAGAGGGCGGCCGCCTGCGGGCTTTCCGGCTCCTCGTAGGCGCCGCCCAGGCTCACGAACACGATCTTCCGCAGGCCGGTGTCGATCACCGCGGAGGCGGGGATCACGACCCCCTCGTGGCCGTCCACCGCGAGTTCGACGTTGGCGAACATCCCGGGCTTGAGCATCAGGCTAGGGTTGGCGAACGCGAACCGTACCCGCAGGGTGCGGCTTTGGGGATCGAGTGTGGGGTCGATGTAGCTCACGCGACCAGCGAGGCGCGTGCCCGGGTCGTACGGCAGGGTGACCACCGCTTCGTCGCCCAGGTGCACGGCGCGGGCTTCGTACTCGTAGAACTGCCCCTCGACCCACACGGTCGAGAGGTCGGTGATGGTGAAGAGGTCCATCATCGAAGGGTCGACCTGCTGGCCCTCGTAGATGCCCTTGGCCGTCACGTACCCCGAGGCGTGCGCGAGAAGGGTGATGTCGCGCCGGGGCTGGCCGGTGCGCTCGATCTCGGCGATGAGATCGTCCGGGACATCGAGGAGCTGCAGGCGCCGGCGTGCCGCCTGGACCAGCTCCTCGCCCCCTTTGCGGACCTCCGGGATGTCGGAGACCGCGAAGCGCGCCGCCGTCGCACGGGCTTGCAGGTACTCCTCCTGGCTCGCGAGCAGCTGCGGCGAGTAGAGGGAGAGCACGGGCTGCCCCTTCCTCACGTACTGACCCGTGAAGTCCACGTAGAGCTTTTCGACCCACCCCGTCACCCGGGTGTGGAAGTGGCGGATGCGGGTTTCGTCCGGGACCACTGTCCCCACCGTGCGGATCGTACGTGCGAGGCGTTCGCGGACCGCGGACTCCACCTGCACACCCGCGAGGCGCAACCCTTCGGGCGCCACCTCGATCGCGGCGAGGCCGGGCACACCCTGGCCCTCCGGTGCGCCCTCTGCGGCATAGACGGGGACGTAGTCCATGCCCATCTCGTCCTTGGCGGGCACCGGCGAGGTGACCTTCGGGTTCATCGGGTTGCGGTAGAAGAGGACCTTTCTGCTTTCGGTCCTGCTCTGGAGAGCCGCCTCGTCGGCGTAGACCGGGACGTAGTCCATGCCCATCTCGTCCTTGGCGGGTACCGGCGAGGTGACCTTCGGGTTCATCGGGTTGCGGTAGAAGAGGACCTTGCGCGCGGGCGGAGCCGAGGTCTGAGCGCCTCCGCCGCAGCCAGTGATGAGCAGAACGAGGACGACGACCAACGCGGCCGGCACGGCCATCCAGTGAAGCGAGCGTGAGGATTGCATGTTCAGTTCTCCTTCCCGGTGCCGCCGGCGAGGGCTTGGAACTGGGCCCACGCCGAGTAGCGGTCCGCCTCACGGGCGGCGAGCTGGACGCGGGCGTCCAGCCAGCGGTCGAAGTCGTCGACCACGGTGAGAAAGTCGCCCCTGCCGGTAAGGTAGGCGGCGCGGGCGGCGTCCACGGTGGCGGAGGACTGTGGCACGATCGCCTGCCGGTAGCGCTCGACCTGGCGGCCGGCCCGGTCCCATTCGGCGGCAACGCGGCCCGCCTCGGCGCGGGCCTGGGCCTTGGCGTCGGCCAGGTCGGCGCGGGCGGCTTCGGTCTCCAGGTCTGCGGCACGGGCCAGCGGCGCCTGCTTCTCCTTGCGCCACAGGGGCAGTGTCATACCGAAACTCAACGTCACCGAGGGGTCGAAGCCCCCTCTGAGGCCGACCGCGGCACCCGTGGTCAGGTCGGGCTTGAGGTCGAGGCGGGCCATCGTCACGCGGCGCTCCGCAGCCGCCACCTCTGCCTGGCGGACGGCAACCTCGGGGGAGTGCGCGATGGCCAGCTCATCCCATGGGGGCGCGGGAGGCGCCACGGAAGGCAGCGAGGCCACCTCGCCGAGAGGTTCGCTCCCGTCGCGGTCGAGCAGGCGGTCGAGCGCCGCGACGAGCGTGGCCCGCTCGGCGGCCAGGTCGTCGGTCCGCTCGCCGAGGCGGGACGCCTCGAGTTGGGCTTTGAGCACCGGCTCCTGGTTGTCTTCGCCCGCCGAGTACCGGCTCGCCGCGGTGGCGGCCAGCATGTCGAGCATCTCGCGCGCCGCGCCGAGGTACTCCCGCTCGCGATCGAGAGCGAAGACACGGGCGTAGAGCGTGCGCACCTGCATGGCGACCTGGCGTCTGAGCTGCTCCACGTCGGCACCGCGCGAAGCTACGGCGGCGCGGGCCACCGCGCGCCGGGCCTCGCGCTTGCCGGGCCAGGGCAGGTCCTGGCGCACCTCGGGGCCGATCATCGACATCTGGTCGCTGCCGACCGTCCACTTGGGGAAGCTCATGTCCTGCAGCACGATCTCGACCATGGGATCGGGAAGCGCGCCGGCGGGAGCGATCAATTCGCGCGCGGCCGCGAGGCGAGCGCGCATCGCGGCGAGTGAAGGCGTGCGGGCCAGCGCTTCGGCGACCAGCTCCTCGACCGGCGGCGCCGGCACCGCGCCGCCGCTCACACCGGGTGACGGCGCGGGCGGGACTCCGGCCCGGGCGCTCTGAATTAGCAAAGAAAACATGCAGAACGACACAGCAAAGGGAAGCTGTTTCACGACGTCCTCCAGGGTTCTTGCGACAACTAGGCTACACCCGTAAGAGTGCAGACGCAGGTCTCCCAAGAGGGGTCGCTAGCAGCGGAACGAGCAGGTGCTGAGGTAGGTGGGTGGAGCGATCGGAGAAGAGATGCCGAGTGCGACTGCGATCCGGCAACCAAGGGTTGCCGTCACGAACCCACTGCCGGCGGCCGGCAACTCCGCGGCATGGTCGGGCGCGACCCTGGGGGAGGGAAGTCCGGGCGCCTGAGCCGGCACACGGTGCTCCCCGCCACGGCAGCAGCATGCCGCTCCCGACTTACCACAGCACGAGCGCACGGGGCCGGGCGAGGCGCACTGCGCCAGCGCGGCGCACGGCACCACCGCCGCGAACCACCCCGCCAGCACCAGAGCCATCGGACCACGCACGGCCTGACATTATCGTCCGCCCCCGCGGCTGTCAAGGCCGCCCCGGCGAGGTGGAGAGTTGCCCGACTCCGCCGAAAGCGGGGCGCCCATCCCGCTTCCGGCTTTGCGGCGGTGCTACAATTCCTGCCTCAATCGGGGGGCAGGATGGCGCGTCACGCCGCGACCGTTTGTTTCTCATCACCACTCGGACTCGTCGAGGTCGAGTCCGCGGACGCCGGGATCACCCGCGTGCGCCTCGGCGCGCGCGGCAAGCAGCGCGAGGTCGGGGACGGGGCGGCTCTGGAGTTCGCGCGCGCCGCGAGGGCCGAGATCCTCGCATACCTCGACGGCGGGCTGCGAATGTTTTCAGTGGCCGTGGTGCTGGAAGGGACTCCGTTTCAGCAGGCTGTCTGGACCCGTTTAGGCGCCGTTCCCTACGGCCAGACACGGACGTACGGGGAGATCGCCACGGAGCTGGGCAAACCGCGCGCGGCCCGTGCCGTCGGCACCGCGTGCCGCGCCAACCCGGTCCCGATCCTGGTGCCGTGCCATCGCATCGTGGGCAGCAACGGCGCGCTGACCGGCTTCGCCGCCGGCGTGGCGATGAAGCAGGAGCTGCTCGACCTCGAGCGGACGCGCTCAGCCTCCTGAAGACCGACCCCGCAGAGACGAGCGGGCGGAGGGGTCGCCGGCGACGAGTTCGTACGTGATCGTCACGGGCTCCAGCTCGGTCCCGACCCTGCTCTGAAAGTGCCGATTCTTCATCCCTGTCGGTTGGGTCCCGGTGGTGGTTGGTTTCTATCTTCACTGCGTGAGGCATTCTTTCTTTGCCCCGCAGGCTGCGGCCGTGGTCGCTCGGGCGGCGCATCGAGCGCCGCCCTCCGACCCGCCTGCGCGTGCGACCGAGCTGGCCAGATCGGCGGGCGGAGCCTCGCC
>NCBR01000370.1 GCA_002279285.1 Acidobacteria bacterium 37-71-11 | reverse complement strand
GCGCACCTCGCCGTCGGCCAATCGCTCGGCGGCGGCTACTTCTTCACCTGGCAGGCGAGCACCCCGCTCACCCCTCAGACGGTGACGTCGCTCGAGCGCCGGATGTTCGAGATCTGCGCCGAGAACCGGCGCTTCGAGCGTCGGAACGCAACGATCGAAGAAGCGGAGGCGATCTTCCGCGCCAGCGGCGAGCAGTCCAAGCTGGCGCTTCTCGCCGCCCGCCGCTCCTCCACCGTGGCGCTGGTAAGTTGCGGGTCGTTCCTGGACATCGCGCACGGCACGGTCGCCCCCTCCACCGGCCGGGTGCGGGGGTTCGCGCTCGTGCCGTACGAAACCGGCATGCTGCTGCGGTTCGGGCGCAACGGCGGCCAGACGCACCTGCCGCCGCTGCGACCCCAACCGAAGCTCTTCGCCGCCTACCGCGAGACCCGGCGGTGGAACGAGGTGCTCGGCGTTGCCAACGTCGGCTCGCTGAACCGGATGTGCCTGTCGGGGGAGATCTCCGACCTGATCCGCATCGCCGAGGGGTTTCAGGAGAAGAAGATCGCGGCGATCGCCGACGCCATCGCGGCCCAGGCCGGGCGCGTGCGGCTGGTGCTGGTCGCCGGGCCCTCGTCCTCGGGCAAGACCACGTTCATCCGCCGGCTCGGGATCCAGCTCCGCGTCAACGGCATCGAGCCGGTGGGGCTGTCCCTCGACAACTACTTCGTGGACCGCGACCGGACGCCCCCGGGCGACGACGGCAAGCCGGACTACGAGGCGCTGGAGGCGCTCGATCTCGAACTCTTCAACACCCACCTGGCGGCGCTGCTGCGCGGCGAGGTGGTCGAGATGCCGCGCTACGACTTCGTGCACGGCCGCCGCGCCGAGCCCGACCGTTGGACGCGCCAGCAACTCCTCCCGAGCCAGGTCCTGCTCGTGGAGGGGATCCACGGGCTCAACCACCGCCTCACCGCCGCCGTGCCCGAGTCGGCGAAGTACCGCGTGTTCATCTCGGCGCTCACCCAGCTCACGCTCGACGACCACAACCGAATCTTCACCTCCGACGCGCGCCTGCTGCGCCGCATCGTGCGCGACCGCCTCTTCCGCGGCCACCCTGCGACGCGCACACTCGAGATGTGGGACAACGTGCGGCGCGGCGAGGCGCGCGGCATCTTCCCCTTTCAGGAAGAGGCCGACGTCATTTTCAACTCGGCGCTGGTGTACGAGCCGGCCGTGCTACGGGTCTGGGCCGAGCGCTTCCTGCTCGAGGTGCCGCGCGAGCATCCCGCCTACACCGAGGCCTACCGCCTGCTCAAGTTCCTCTCCTGGTTCGTGCCGGTGAGCGAGAAGGGCGTGCCGCAGATATCGCTGCTCCGCGAGTTCATCGGCGGTTCCGCCTTCCAGGAGTAGCGCCGCCGGCGTCGGACCTCTCGCTGCGTTGCGCTCGCCCCGCTCGCATCCTCACGTAGCCTCCGGCTACGCTCCGGTGCGGCGGGGTTCGCGCGCCT
>NCBR01000183.1 GCA_002279285.1 Acidobacteria bacterium 37-71-11 | reverse complement strand
CCACGCCGCCGGCGACGGGCGCTTCGCGGCGAGGGCATCCTCGAGCCTGCGGGCGGCGAGCCGCGCCAGGCCGCCCGCGGGACGCGCGAGGTTGAAGCCCGCGAGGCCGGCGAGCGGAGCGCGGGCGTCGCAGGCGTTCAGGCCCCACATCATGGCGGCGCGGGCGCGTTCCACCTCGCGCCCCTGCACCGCCACCCGCATGAACGCCCTGGCCCGCGCGGCGGCGTCGCCCTTCGCCGACAGCGCGTGCGCGAGCGACGGGGGAGGCGCGGCCCGGCAGGCGCAAAGGAACGCGAAAAGAACGGTGAGGGCCGGCCGGAACAGAACGCGCTTACACGCCGAGGGCGTCAGCGTCGCCATCCGCGAGGATGCGCACCATCTCGTCGTGGAAATAGTTGCTGTCCGCGCGCACCTCGGCGGAGACCCGCTGCTCGTACATCTCCCGCGAACGGTCGATGTCTTCCTTGAGGTGGCTGTAGATGTTACGGGTGAGCTTGCCGGTCTGCACCGCCTGCTCGTTGTACAGGCGGATCTCGGACACCAGCAGGCGCGCGAAGCGGCGCGCCTCCTCGTGCTTGCGCTCGTCTTCCGGGGCGCGCCCCACCGCGGCCGGCGGCGCCGGGGCGATGGGCATCTTGAGCTGGACGGTTTCCGAACCGTCTCCCACCGCCGGAGGCGCTTCCACCGCAGCGACGGAGACTTCCTCGACCGCACGGGGAGCCTCTTCGGGAACCGCCGGTGGGGCTTCGACTGCAACCTCGGGCTCGCCGGAGATGACCTCGGGCGGGGTCAACGCCGGCGTCGGCACGTTCGGGCGTGACGCCAGCGTTTCGAGCATGAGCCCTACGGTATACGTGAGCTGCTGCACCATCGCGACGTTCAGCCCGGGCCCGCCCTCGAGCGCCAGCAGCACCCCGACGACTTTGCCGCGCAGCGACATCGGCACCGCCAGGAGGCGTCCGTCACTGGGGCCGAACCACTCGGAGAGCACCGCGTCGGCGCGCGGGCGCACGATGACCGGTGTCCCGGCGGCCGCTCTGGCGAGCGCCGGCGAGTCGGCCAACGCCCCGTGCCAAGTAGATGGCGCGCGGGCCGCACCACGCCCCGAGCTGATGCAGCAGCTCCTGCAACACCGCCGACTGGGCGCGGCCGGCGTCGAGCGCGCGCAAGGTGTCGAGATCGAGCGCAAGCACCGGCGGCGGCGGAGGGGGCGGGGGCGCGGCCAGGCTCCTCAGGCGCTCCGCCAACGAGGCGATCGGGAGCAGGGCCTCGAGATCGGGAGGCACGACAACGCCGAGGTCGCCGACGACCCGGTTCGCCTGGTCGCGGAGCTGACCCGCGATGGCGTCCAGTTTGGCGCGCAACAGCGCTGCGGCACCTTCGCGCATCTGCTCGATTTCGACAAAGATCGCTTCGTGCGTCTCCATGGTGCCTCCGTGTGCTCGATCCGTTCGGCATTATCCGCGTGGCGCGCAAAGACTGTCAAGGAAATGGCGCGTTGCCTAAGAGGCCGCGTCTCTGGTAGCGTCCCCGTCTCGGGGGGGGCCTTGCGGATCTGGAAGACGCGTGCTGGAACCGGTGTCATGCTCGTGCTCGCGGCCGCGTGCGGTGGCCGGCCCGAGCCCGCCCCCGTGCGCTTCGACGCCGCCGCCGAGTTCGCCAAGGTGGCGGCCGTGCACGCTCGGTTCGCCTCGGCCCGCGACCGGTTGGAGCGCGCACAGTCGCAGGCGCCAGGCCCGTCCGGATCGCCCGGGGACGCCGCCCTCGTGCGCGAAGCGGCAGCGGCGTACGACGCGGCATTTGCGCGCGACCAGATCGTCCTCGCCGCGTTCCTCAACCAGGCGCTCAACCTTGCGCCCAAGCGCCCCGAAACGCGCGAGGCGCTCGCCCTGTACGCCGACGCCGCCGTCGCCAACGCGCGCTTTCTCCTGGATCGCGGCGGCGACGCCCGGCAGGCGCTCGAACCCCTGACCGCGGCGGAGCGCGCCTACAACGCCCTGGGCGTCCCGGTCCCCGCGCGCCTCGCCGCCGCGGCGGCGGAGGCGAGGCGCCCTCCGGCGCCCGCCGCCACGTCCGCTCCTGCTCCCCGCCCCAACCGCCGTCACCGCCGTTGACCGCGGTCCCTCTCGATGTGCTAAGATTCTCTCCCTTTGACGAGCGCGCTCGCGCCCACCCCGTGTGGCGCGGCAAGACCAGCGCAGAGGGGGGGTGAGATCGCGCGATGCCCACGATGGTGCATGTTCGGGACAACGAATCATTCGAGCAGGCGCTGCGCCGCTTCAAGCGCAAGTGCGAAAAGGCCGGAATCCTGTCCGAAATCAAGAAGCGGCAGCACTACGAGAAGCCCAGTGTGCGGCGCAAGCGGAAGTTGATCCAGGCGCGCAAGAAGCTCCTCCGGAAGCTGGCCCAGCAGCGCAAGGCGGGGCTGCTGTAGCCCAGCCGGCACGGCCTTGACCTTCGCCTCACTGGAGTTCGACCGGGTTCTCGAGCTCGTCGCCTCGTTCGCGCGCAGCGAGCGCGGGCGGCGAGAGGTCACCGCGGCCCTTCCCCGTTTCACCCCGGGGGAAGGGCCGTCGGCTTTCCGCCTGACTCGCGACGTGCACGTCTTCGTCGCCGAGCACGGGTCGCTGCCGTTCACCGGCCTCGACGCCGCCGAACTGCTCGTCCACGACGCCCCCGGACCCGCCGACGCCGCCGACCTCGCCCGGCTGATTTCCCTCGTGCGCCGGATCGTCGAGGTGCGCGCGGCCCTGGCGGGCGCCGGGGCCGGCGCCGACCTGGCCGCCATGGCGGCGGCGCTGCCCGGGATCGAGCCGCTTCTCGCTTTCTGCGAGCTGCGCTTGGGGCCGTCCGGCGAGGTCCTGGACAGCGCCTCGCCCGCGCTCGCCCAGGCCCGCGCCGCCCGTGAACGCCACCGCGCGGCGATCGTGGCGGCGGTCGAGCAGGTGCGGCGGGCGCACACGAGCGCCCTCGGCCCCTTCACGCTCCGGCGCGACCGCTACTGCGTCCCGGTCCCCGCCGCCGAGCGGTCCACGGTTCCCGGCCTCGTCCTCGACGTCTCCTCGTCCGGCGCCACGGTGTTCCTCGAGCCGTTCGCCGTCGTCGAGCTCAACAACGCGCTCGCCGAGGCGACCGCACTGGCGCGCGCCGAAGAGGAGCGTGTCCTCGCCGAGACCGCCGCCGCGTTTCACCGCCACCGCCCGGAGTTGCTCGGGGCGGCGGACACGCTCGCCAGGCTCGATGCCAGCCAGGCGCGCGTCCTGTTCGGTCAAGCCTGCGGCGGTGCGCTGCTGGAACCCGGCGCGGGCGTCGCGATCCGCCTCGTCGGCGCGCGCCACCCGCTCCTCGAGCCCGCGCTCGCTCCCCTGCGCGCCGAGGTGCTCGGAAACGCCGGCAACACCCGCCCGGTCGTGCCTCTGGACCTCATGCTCACCGCGGAGCAGCGCCTCGTCCTGCTCTCGGGGCCCAACGCCGGCGGCAAGACCGTGGCGCTCAAGACCGTCGGCCTCGTCACCCTGATGGCGCAGGCCGGCATCCCGGTGCTCGCCGAAGCGGGCAGTTCCCTACCGCCCTTCTCGCGTCTGTGGTGCCACCTCGGGGACGAGCAGAACCTGTTCTCCGACCTCTCGACCTTCACCGGCGCGATGCGCGCGACCGCCGAGCTGCTCGCCGAAGCCGACGCCGACAGCCTCGTGCTCTACGACGAGCTCGGCTCCGGCACCGACCCCGAGGAGGGTGCGGCGCTCGCCGCCGCGCTCGTCGAGGAGCTCGCCCGCCGGCGGTGCTGGACCGTGGCCACCGCCCACCTGATCACCGTGGCGGCTCACCTGGAGAACGTTGCGGGCGCCGTCAACGCGGCGATGGGCTACGACGAGGCGAACGGACGGCCCACGTACCGGTTGCACCTCGGTGTGCCCGGCCGCTCGCGCGGTCTCGCCATCGCGAGCTCGTGCGGGGTGCCGCCCGCGGTGCTCGCGCGCGCCCGCGAGATGGTCTCCCGCTCCTTCCTCGCCATCGACGCCTACCTCGAGGAGTTGGCCCATGAAACCGAGCGCCTGCGGGTCCAGACCGAGCGCCTGCGCGCCGCCGAACGCCGCGCCGAGGATGACCGGTCGCGCCTGGAGCGCGAGGTACTCCGGCTCGACGAGGAGCGCGAGAGGGTCCGAGCGCGTCTGGACCAGGAGCGGGACGCGCTCAGGCGGCGCGCCAGGGAGCAGCTCGCCGCGGCACTCGCGGAGCTCGAGCGGGCGCGGGAGCGCGGCGAGTTCCCGGGCAAGAAACGCGTCGCGGCACTGCGCCACCAGGCGCTCACCCTCGATCCCGAGGCACCCGCCCTCCACTCCGCCGCCGCGCCGCTCGCGCCGGGCGCGACCGTCCGCGTCGCGGGGACCACGGTCAGGGGGCGCGTCCAGAGAGTCGTCGGCGAGCGGGTCGAGGTGCTGGTCGGGGACAAGCGGGTCTGGGTCGAGGCCTCGGGGTGCGAACCGGTCGCACCGCCCGCCCCCAGCCGTGGCCCGGAGGTCGAGCTCGTCGCCGCAGACGCCCCCGCGGCCGAACTCAAGCTCATCGGCTTGACCCAGGAGGAGGCCCGCGACGAGTTGGAGGCGTTTCTCGACCGCGCCATGGTCTCCGGAACTCCGCGGATCAGAGTGGTCCACGGCCACGGCACCGGAACCTTGCGCCGGGTGGTCCGCGAGGTGCTCGCGCGGCACCCTGCGGTTGCAAGCTTCGCGCACCCGCCTCAGTATCGTGGGGGGACTGGCGTGACCGAGGTGGAGTTGGAGTCCAAGTGAGGGTGGACCGCAAACCGTACCCCGGGTTGCGCCAGGCGAACCGGTGCGGCCCGACCCGCCGGCTGTGCCGGAGCGGGCGCGGCGCGGGCGGCGCGGCGCGGACCGCAGCCGGCCGCACGGAAGGGCGGGGATGAGCCAGTACGACCTGTCGCGGCCCGTGCTCGAGCAGGTGCGGGAAGCGGCCGACATCGTCGCCGTGGTGGGCGAGCACCTCACGTTGCGCAAGACCGGCCGCAACTACGTGGGGCTTTGCCCGTTCCACGGCGAGAAAACGGGCTCGTTCAACGTCTCGCGCGAGAAAGGCACGTACTACTGCTTCGGCTGCAAGCGCGGCGGCGACGTGATCGACTTCGTGATGGAGATGGAACGGGTCACCTTCGCGGAGGCCGTGGAGCGCCTCGCCGACCGTTTCGGCATCAGGCTCCCCCCCGCGTCGCCCGAGGCGCGGCGACGCAGAGACGAGCAGGAGCAGCTCGCAGACGTCATGGAGGCGGCGCAGGCGGTGTTCGCGCGCCAGTTGAGCCAGGACCGCCCGCGCGCTTTTCTCGAGCGCCGCGGCGTGCCGCTCGACGTCGCCGCAGAGTTCGGACTGGGCTACGCGAGGAACGAGTGGCGCGCGCTCTACGACGAGCTGCGCAAGAAGTTCTCCGAACGCGCCCTCGTCGGCGCCGGCCTCGTGGTCGAGGGCGAGGGCGGGAAGGTCTGGGACCGGTTCCGCGACCGCGTCACCATCCCGATCCGCAGCGCCCGCGGACGCATCATCGCCTACGGCGGCCGCGCGCTCGGCGACGAGAACCCCAAGTACCTGAACTCGCCGGAGACGAGCCTGTTCTCCAAGGGTCACGTCCTATTCGCCCTGGACCGGGCCATGCGGGCGTTCCCCAAGGCCAACCGGGCGGTCGTGGTGGAGGGCTACTTCGACTGCATCGCCTTGCATCGGGTCGGCCTGACCGAGACCGTCGCAACCCTCGGCACCGCCCTGTCGGAGCACCACGCGGCCGAGCTCGCCCGCCGCGTCCCGCACGTGGTCGTGTGCTTCGACGGCGACGCGGCCGGCCGCCAGGCGGCGGTGGCCGCCCTGCGCACGCTCCTCGCGGCCGCCCTCGAGGTCAGCGTGCTCGTCCTCCCGGACGGGCAGGACCCGGACGACGTCGCCCGCCGCGAAGGCGCCGAGGGGTTCGGCCGCAGGGTGGCGCAGGCGCACCCGGCCGCCGGCTTCCTGCTCGAGCTGATGGGCCCCACACGCCAGGAACGCCGCCGCAACCTCCTGCGCTCCCTGGAGGTCGTCAACGCCTGTCCCGACCCGGTGCGACGTTTCGAGATGCGGGAAACCCTCGCCCGCGGCGCCGGCGTCCCGCTCGAGGAACTCGGTGGGTTCGAGTCGACGCGCATGGTCGCGCGCCACGCGGCCGCCGAGGGCCTCCCGGAGAACGCGGAGCTTGCGCTGTTGCGGTCGTTCCTCCACGACCTGGAACCGACGGCCAGCGCCGAGCACCTCCGCGGCTTTCCGATCGACGGCATCTGCCACCCGGGGGTGCGGCGCGTGTTCGAGGTCCTGCAACGGCGGCTGGCGAGCGGCGGCGGCATCGAGATCGCC
>NCBR01000182.1 GCA_002279285.1 Acidobacteria bacterium 37-71-11 | reverse complement strand
CGAGGAGCTGGCGCGGATCGAGTCCGGGCAGGTCCGGCTCGACCTCGCCGAGACCGACGCGGCTGCGGTCGTCCGCCAGGTGCTCGCCGAGCTGGGCGCCGGCGCCCGCGAGGCCGGCGTGGCTCTGAGGCAAGACGGCGGGCCTGCAATGGTGCGCACCGACCCGGTGCGGCTCGCGCAGGTGCTCGCCAACCTGGTGGACAACGGCATCCGCTACAACCGGACCGGCGGCTGCGTGACGGTCACCACCGGCAACGACGAGCGCGGGGTGCGGATCGAGGTCGCCGACGACGGCCTCGGCATCCCGGCCGCCGAGATCCCGCTCGTGTTCCAGCGCTTCTACCGGGTGCGCCGCCAGGCGGAGCGGACGGGCGGCAACGGACTGGGCCTCGCGATCGTCAAGCACCTGGCGCACGCGCTCGGAGGGACCGTCACCCTCGCCTCGCGCGAGGGTGCGGGCACGACGGTGACGGTGGTGCTCCCGGCCGCCGGCCCGGTGGCCTGAGCCCGGACGCGCGAAGGCCCCCATCGCGGGGGCCTCCGGGAGAAACCGCAGATCGGGGCTACTCCTTCGGTTGCTGCAGCGCCTTCATCAGGGCGGCGCCGAACGCGCTCACCTCGGCCTTGCGCTCGACCTTCTTCTCCTCGTTCCAGCGGCGGAACTCCTTGACCGCCTTGCCCTCCTTGGCCTTCTTGACGGAGAGCGAAATGCGCTTGCGCGCCGGGTCGACGGAGAGGACCGTCGCCGAGATGCGGCTGCCGGCGGCGAAGCGGGCCGCGAGGTCGCCGCCCCTGGGAACGTCGGTCTCCGACGCCGGAATCAGGCCGGTGAGGCCAGGCTCGAGCTGGACGAACACGCCGAAGTTGGCGGTCCGCTCGACGAGCCCTTCCACGATCGTGTCGGCGGGGTAACGACCGGCGGCGTCGGCCCACGGGTCGGAGGTCGCGACCTCGCGCAGCGTCAGCGACAGGCGCCGGCGCTCCATGTCGAGTTCGCGCACCCAGCCGCGCACCGGGGCGCCGGGGGCGAGCGTCTCGTCGTCCAACTTCATCCCGGGCGGCAGCTGCGAGACGTGGATCAGGCCGTCCACGCCGGGGAGCAGCTCGACGAACACGCCGAACTCGGTCTTGCGCGCCACCGTGCCGTCGAACGTCGCGCCGGAGGGAAAGCGGCCCGCCACCTCGGTCCAGGGATCCGGTTCGAGCGCCTTCATCGAAAGGGCGATGCGCCCCTTGCCGCGGTCGGCCTCGAGCACCTTGGCCCGCACGGAGTCGCCGATCTTGACGACCTGCGAGGGACGGACGCCGACCCGGTGCGAGAGCTCGGAGATATGCACCATGCCGTCGACGCCGCCGAGGTCCACGAACACGCCGAAGTCCCGGATGCTCTTGACCGTGCCCTCGATCTCGGCGCCCACGGCGATCCGCGACCAGGCTGCACCGGCGGCCGCCTCGCGCTCGTCCTTGAGGACCTGGGCGCGGGAGATGACCAGCGACGCGAGGTCGTCCGCCAGCTCGGTGATGCGGAAGAGGAAGGTCTTCCCGAGGTAGGCGTCGACGTTGCGCGGGAAGCCGAGGTCGATCTGGGACATCGGGCAGAACGCGCGGAGCCCTGCGATCGAGACGTCGTAGCCGCCCTTGTTGCGGCCCGTGACCTTGCCCTCGACTGGCACGGCGTTGTCGTACGCGCCGCGCAAGGCTTCGCGCTCCCGCCGCTCGATGGCGAGCTTGTGCGAGACCCGCAGCTCTGGCGAGAGCGCGATGATCACCGCGTCGAGCCCGTCCCCGGGCCTCAGCTCGCCTAGCTCGGTGCGGTCCATGACCGCCTCGGACTTGCCGCCCACGGCGACCAGGGCGATGTCGCCGTGGACCGCCATGATCGTGCCGGTGACCAGCTGGCCGATCTCGAGCTCGTCCTGCTGAAACGATTGGGCCAGGGCCTCAGCGAAGCTCTGGTCGGTGTCGGTTTGGTTGTTCTCGTTGCTCATCGTCCGATCCTCGCCGCCTGGGCCTGCTCCAGGCGCAGCCTCTCGGGCTGAGCCCGGCATTCTACACCCATTCCATCCGGAGGGCCGGCGGGGGCAAAACCGGCCCAGCGTATCCTGAACTTGAGCGACTCTCCCGACGGGTGTAACGTCGAGTTCGATGGACCCGACGTCGTTGCGGCAGTTTGCGGCGCTCGCACCCCCGGATGCGCTCAAGATCGTGCTCGTGCTCTTCCTCTCCTTTCTGCTCGGGCTCGAGCGCGAGGGGCGCAAGGCGCATGCCGGGCACTACATCTTCGGCGGGGTGCGGACGTTTCCTCTGATCGGCCTCGTCGGGTACACGATGGCGCTCCTGGCGGGCGGCCAGATCCTGGCTGTGGCGCTCGGGCTCGTGGTGGTCGGTGCGTTCCTCCTGGTCTCCTACCTCCACAAGCTCGCGAGTGCAGAAGAGGCAGGTGTCACCACCGAAATCTCCGGCCTCGTCACCTACCTGCTCGGCGCCGTCGTTTTCTACGGCTACTACTGGGTGGCTGCGACGGTCGTCGTGCTCTCGATGCTCCTGCTCGAACTCAAGACCGTCCTCGAGGGGTTGAGCGAGCGCCTCCCCTCGGAGGAGGTGATCACCTTCACCAAGTTCCTGCTCCTGACGGTGGTGATCCTGCCGGCGGTCCCAAACCGGGAATTCGGGCCGTTTCAGCTCAATCCGTTCAAGACCTGGCTGGTGGTCGTGGCGGTGAGCAGCATCTCCTACGGCAGCTACGTCCTCCAGCGGATGACGAGAAAACGCGGCGGGATCGTGCTTGCCGCGCTGCTCGGGGGTGCCTACTCCTCGACCGTGATGACCGTCGCGCTGGCGCGGCGGGGGCGGCGCGAGAACCGGCCGAACCTGTTCGCCGGCGCGATGCTGCTGGCCTCCGGCACCATGTACCTGCGGGTGGTCGTCCTGCTCGCGATCTTCAGCCGCGCGCTCGCGGCGCAGCTCGCGGTCCCGTTCCTCGTCCTCGGGGCGGCGGCGATCCTCGGCGGTTTCCTGTGGTCGCGCCGGCCCGACCCGGCGCACGGGGCGCTGGAGCGCGAGTACGAGGCGAGGAACCCGCTCGAACTGCGGGTCGCGTTCCTGTTTGCCGGGGTCTTCATGGCGCTGCTGGTGATCACCAAGCTTGTCCTCGGGGCGTTTGGCACGCCGGGGGTCCTCGCGCTGGCCGCGCTGATGGGCGTCACCGATGTGGACCCGTTCATTATGGGTCTGACCCAGACCGCCGGCGTCGCCGCGCCGCTGGCCGCCGCCGCGGCCGCGGTGGTCGTCGCCACGGCCAGCAACAACCTCATCAAAGGGGTCTATGCGTTCACGTTTTCGGACCGCCCGACGGGGATCCGCGGCCTTGCGGGGCTGACCGCGCTGGCGCTCGCCGGCCTGCTGCCACTGCTCGTCCTCGCGCACTAGCTGCGTGCTAGACTCCCGCACGTGCATCCTCCGCTCGCGTTGCCTGCAGCCGGAGGGCTGGAACTTCGCAGCACCGTGACGCCTTTTCGGCAGCACGTTTCGACCAAGCCCACGTAGCCGGGAGGACAAGCCCCTCATGGTGAGCGTTCCGTTGTTCCTCTTCGTCACCATCGTCGCCGTCGCTCTGGTCTTCGACTTCTTCAACGGCTTCCACGACGCCGCCAACTCGATCGCCACCGTGGTGTCGACGCGCGTGCTCTCGCCGGGACTCGCGGTGGTCTGGGCGGCGTTCTTCAATTTCGTCGCTGCGTTTATCTTCCCGCTCAATGTCGCGTCGACGATCGGCAAGGGCCTGGTGGTCCCCGCAGCCGCCACCGAGTACGTGATCCTCGCCGGCCTGATCGGCGCCATCGCCTGGGACATCATCACCTGGTACTTCGGCCTGCCCACGAGTTCCTCCCACGCCCTGATCGGCGGCTTCGCCGGCGCCGCGATCGCCAAGGTCGGGTTCGGGGCGATCATCTACAGCGGCTGGACGAAGACGATCGCCTCGATGTTCATCTCGCCGGTCATCGGGTTGATCATGGGTTTTCTGCTGATGATCGGTGTGGCGTGGTTGTTCCGCGACTCGCTCCCCGGCCGCGTGGACAAGCTTTTCCGCAAGCTGCAGCTGGTCTCGGCCGGCCTATACAGCCTCGGTCACGGCGGCAACGACGCACAGAAAACGATGGGGATCATTGCGGTCCTGACGTTCACCTACGAGAAGTCGATCGGTCGCCACCCCACCGACATTCACGTCGCGTTCTGGACGATCATCGCCTGCCACGCGGCGATGGCGCTTGGCACCCTTTCGGGCGGCTGGCGGATCGTCAAGACGATGGGCTCGAAGATCACCAAGCTCAGGCCGGTCGGCGGGTTCTGCGCCGAGACCTCGGCGGCGCTCACGCTGTTCGCCAACTCCTACCTCGGGATCCCGGTCTCGACGACGCACACGATCACCGGCGCCATCATGGGGGTGGGGGCGACGCAGAGGCTGTCGGCCGTTCGCTGGGGCGTCGCGACGCGAATCGTCTGGGCGTGGGTGCTCACCATCCCGTGCTCGGCGCTGATGGCCGCGCTCGTGTTCCACTTGATGGGCCTGTTCCTGAACGTGTGACCCGGGGCCGGCCGTAACGGCACCGCCGGCCTGCCCTGCGACGTCGCCCTACGAGCTCTTGAGGATGATCGTCTCGATCGAGTTCGCCGCGTCCTCGCAGCGGTCCGTCGCTTCCTCGAGGAACGCGTAGAGGTCCTTGAGCTTGATCACCTCGATGGCGTCCGTGGCGTTGGCGAAGAGGTCACCGAGCGCCTCGCGGTGGAGGACGTCGGCTTCGTTCTCGAGGCGGTTGATCTCGACGCACGCGGTCATCGCCTCGCTGTACCGCTTGCCGTCGTGGAGGACGACGACCGCCTTGTGCACCTCCTCGGCCGAGGCGACGAGCAGGCGGGCGAGCGCCTTGAGGTGGGGCGGGATGGTCTCGATCTTGTACAGCAGGAGGCGCTGCGCCGCGGCGTCGGTCGAGTCGAGGATGTCGTCCAGGCGTGAAGCCAGCGAGTGGATGTCCTCGCGGTCGAACGGTGTGATGAACGTTGCGTTGAGCTTGGCCAGCGCCTCGTGGGTGATGCGATCACCCTCGTGCTCCACTTCCTTCAGCTTTTCGACCTTTGCCTTCAGGTCCGTCGGGTCGTCGAGGATGTCGCGGAAGAGCTGCGTCCCACGGACGATGTTGGCGGAGGCGCTGTCGAAAAGGCGCAGGAAGTCGGTCTTCTTGGGCAGGAACCAGCGCATCGCAACCCCCGGGTGCCGGGCGGCACCCGCGGATTATAGACCCGCCGCAGTTATTG
>NCBR01000026.1 GCA_002279285.1 Acidobacteria bacterium 37-71-11 | reverse complement strand
AGAGGGACTGTCCAATCCTTCTCCGACCCGGGAGGGATCGCATGAAGCGGATTGACCGTGCCGGCCACATGATGCTTGTTGGATTCGTTCTCGGCGGGATGATGTTCGTGGGCGTGTCGGCGGCACAGCCTGCGCCGCCGACACCGGTGACCTACCCGGCGCTGCCGAGCGAGATCCCCGGCAGCTTCACGCCGGTGACGGACACGTTCGACTACATCCGGCGCGACGTGATGATCCCGATGCGCGACGGCGTGCGGCTGCACACCGTGATCCTGGTGCCGAAGGGCGCGAGCCACGCACCGATCCTGCTGACCCGCACGCCATACGACGCCACCGCGATGACCACGCGCGCGCACAGCGCGCACCTCGGTCCCGCCCTTTCGGGCTACGACAACGCCACTGACGTGATCGTCGAGGGCGGGTACATCCGCGTCGTCCAGGACATCAGGGGCAAGCACGGCTCCGAGGGCGACTACGTGATGAACCGGCCGATGTGCGGCCCGCTGAACCCGACTCCGGTCGACGAAGCCACCGACACCTACGACACCATCGATTGGCTGGTCAAGAACATCCCGGAGAGCAACGGCCGCGTCGGCATCCTCGGCATCTCGTACGACGGCTACCTCGCCCTGACCGCGCTCGTCGGCCCGCACCCCGCGCTCAAGGTGGCGGTGCCGATGAACCCGATGGTCGACGGCTGGATGGGCGACGACTGGTTCCACAATGGCGCGTTCCGCGAGCAGAACCTGCCGTATATCTACGACCAGGAGGCGACCCGCGACTCGAAGGCCGATTGGTGGACGAACTGTTACGACGACTACGACACCTTCATGCGGGCGGGGTCGGCGGGCGAACTCGGGCGCCAGCGCGGTCTCGAGCAGGTCGGCTTCTGGCGCAAGCTGCTCGCACACCCGAGTTACGACGAGTTCTGGCGCGACCAGGCGATGGACCGCATCCTCGCCGCGCAGCCACTCACCGTGCCGGTGATGCTGGTCGACAGCCTGTGGGACCAGGAGGACATCTACGGCGCCATGGCCGTCTACCGGGCGATCGCGGCAAAGGACACCGGCCACGACAAGGTGTTCCTCGTCCTCGGCCCGTGGCACCACGGGCAGGAGATCCGCGACGGCAGCACGCTCGGCCCGCTTCGGTTCGGAAGCGACACCGGGCTCTACTTCAGGCAGCGCATCCTGCGGCCGTTCCTCGACCGGTACCTCAAGGACGGCGCGCCGGCGGCGGATGTGGCGCCGGTCGAGGCGTTCGAGACCGGGACGGACGTTTGGCGGAAGCTGCCGGCGTGGCCGGCCGGCTGCGCGGCCGGCTGCTCGATCAAGCCGACGCCGCTCTACCTCGCGGCCGGAGGCGGGCTCGGGTTCTCGGCGCCGAAACCCGGCGTGGCGCCGTTCGACGAGTACGTCTCCGATCCCGCCAAGCCGGTGCCGTTCGTGCCCCGGCCCGTCAAGGCGAGCGGCGCCACCTGGGCGCAGTGGCTCGTGACCGACCAGCGGGAGGCGTCGGGCCGGACCGACGTGCTCACGTTCACCAGCGACGTTTTGCGCGAGCCCGTGCAGATCGCCGGCCAGCCGGTGGCCAACCTCGTGGCCTCGACCAGCGGCACCGATTCCGACTGGGTGGTCAAGGTGATCGACGTCTACCCCGACGAGGTCGCGGAGCAGCCGGCGATGGGCGGCTACGAGCTCATGATCTCGGCCGACATCTTCCGCGGCCGCTATCGCGAGAGCCTGGAGAAGGCCGCGCCGATCGCCGCGGGCGAGCCGCTGCTCTACCGTTTCGCCCTGCCCACGGCGAACCACGTCTTCCTCCCCGGCCACCGGATCATGGTCCAGGTCCAGTCGAGCTGGTTCCCGCTCTACGACCGCAACCCGCAGACGTTCGTGCCGAACATCTTCCGGGCCAAACCTGAGGACTACCGGAAGGCGGTCCAACGGATCTACCACGCGCCCGGCCAGGCGAGCTTCGTCGAGCTGCCTCTCGTCGTCCGGCCCTGACGCCGGCCGCAGCGTGCGCGACCGCGACGGACCTACGGCGTGCGGAAGACCTGGTACATCGGGACGCCCGGGCCTGCCGCGAGCGCGGCCGGAAACTCTTGCAGCAGCCGGCTGCCGGGCGGGATCGCATCGCGGTTCGGGATCGCCACTGGCGTCGAGTTGACCGTGAACAGCCTCTCGGCGCTCTTGACCAGGAGGACCGAGCCTGGCGGGGTCGCCGTGCCGCCGGTCCAGGGGACGATGCGGAACCCTGCCAGCCCCTGCCTCCAGTAGACCTCGGGCGAAAGCCGCCCGCAGAACAGGAACGTGATGTACGGCTGGTTGACCCAAGCCCCGTCGTCCCGGAACGCCGCCGGTGAGTAGAAGAGGAACGCGCCCTCGGTGCGCTCACGCCTCGTGAGCGCCGTCTCGACGGCCTGCGGCAGCCCGGCGTTGAACCACGGCGCCGCGCGAGCCGGATAGCGGATGAAGTAGTCCCCGACGTACCCGGCGATCTCGACCGCGGCGAGAATCGTCAGTGCAGCCAGCACGCCCCTTCGCTCGCCAAAGCGGGTGAAGATCTCGCGCAGGCCGACGGCGGCCAGCGCCACGATGAAAGGCACCGCGTTGACGGTCCTGATCGCGTTGGGGCTCCCGTAGGTGAAGGCCGCAGCTGCCGGGAAGAGTGCCAGGCTCGCGAGGGCGAACCTGAAACCCGGTTCGCGGCGGTTCCGCACGGCGAACGCCACCCCGGCGATCAGAGCCGGGAGCATGAAGAGGTACAGCTCGCCGCCGTCTCCGGTGTGGTGGCGGATGTTCGAGTCGCCGCGCAGAAAGAGGAAATCCAGCGAGAAGCTCCGCACGTAGTTGCCGGCGAACCTCGCCACCGCTTTGCCCAGGCCTGGACCGTCACTAAAGATGCTGATGTCGTAGAAACGCGCGCTGAGGGCCCCCGGGTGCGCGACCGCCCAGGTCGAGTACAGGAGCGCCAGCAATACTGCCGGAACGGCCGCCACCGCGCACCGCGCGAGCTGCCGGCGCAGCACGCTCGCGTACGCGGCGACGAGCGCGATGACCAGCACCGGTGTGAGGAGCCTCGCCGTCCCATAGGAGAACAGGCTCAACCCCCACCCCGTCCAGCTTGCGGCGAACCATGACGCCGAACCCGTGCGAACCGCCCGCAGCCACGCCCACCACGCAAACGCGATCAGGAAGAGGAAGGAGACGGCTTCGGTGGCGAAACGCCCGAGCGTAAAGGTCCAAGGCAACGCCAGTGCCAAGATCAACGTCGGGAGCAACATCGCCCTTCGCTGCGTCATCTCCACGACGGCGAGCGCCGTGAAGACCGCCGCACCGGCCGCGAACAGAGCCGCGCACAGGCGCGCGGTCGCGATTGAGAGCCCGAACACCTTGACAAGCGCCGCGAGCGCGTAAATGAACACGGGGCTCTTGTACTCGCCGAACGCCTCGAAGAACACCGGAAAGCGCACGCCGTGCTCGTCGCGCCCCGACTCGGCGATGCTGAACGCGTTGTAGCCGTAGGAGGCCTCGTCCACGTACACGCCGGGCGGCGTCCGCCCCAGCGCCACGAAACGGAGGACGATCAGGCACACGAGTATCACGAGGCCCGCCGCGCGTAGCGAGCGCGAGCCCGGCGCCATGGCGCCGGCCGATCGGGCGAGCGCCGCGAGGCCGAGAGGGGCCGGGCGACGCTCCCCGCCCGTGGGCCCGACGTCGTCCCTCTGGTTCATCCGAAAGATCCTCCTGCGTCCCGGCAGCCGACAACCACGATTCTAGCCCCCACGCCCCCAGTTTCAGGCCACGCCCTCATCCGCCGCTCCCCGGGCGCTGTGGGCGCCTTGACCACGTCCTGCGCCGCGATATCATCGCAGTGACGGGAAAGGGAACGCGCTGCCTCACCTTATTTTTATGTTAGTCCGTCCCGACTTCGACCCCATCGCCCTGAAGCTTGGGCCCATCGCGGTCCACTGGTACGGCATCATGTACCTGCTGGGCTTCGTGACGTTCTGGCTGCTGGCCAAGAAGCGCCTGAAAGACCAGCCGTACGCCCGCTACGGCTGGACGTCGCACGAGATCGAGAACCTGTTGGTCGCCGGCGTCCTGGGCGTCATCCTCGGCGGGCGTACAGGCTATGTGCTGTTCTACCAGCCCGGCTACTACTTCGCCCACCCGGCGGAGATCGTCGCGATCTGGGACGGCGGCATGTCCTTCCATGGCGGCCTGCTCGGCGTGATGGCCGCGATGTGGATCTTCGCCTGGACGCACAAGGTGTCGTGGCTGGATCTGATGGATTTCGTCTCTCCCTTGGTGCCGCCTGGCCTCGCGTTCGGGCGCATCGGCAACTTCATCAACGGTGAGTTGTGGGGCCGGCAGGCGCCGGCATGGTGGCCGGGCGCGATGATCTACCCAGAATCGGGAAGCATGGTGCCGCGGTTTCCGTCGGAGCTGTATGAAATGTTTCTGGAAGGCATCGTGCTCTTCACGGTGCTGTGGTGGCTGTCGCGTAGGGAGCGCTCGCGCGGCTTCATCGCCGGGTGCTTTTCCCTGGGCTATGGCCTGGCGCGTTTCATCGTCGAATTCTCCCGCCAGCCCGATGCCTTTCTCGGCTATCTCTGGTTCGGCCTGAGCATGGGGCAGTTGCTGTCGCTGCCGCTCATCGCGCTCGGCATCGGCTTGATCTGGTGGTCCAGGCGCCGCGCCGCTCGTCTGGGCAAGACGGCTTCCACCTGAACGGTTTCAGGCCGCTTGGCGCACCGGCAGGCGCAACTTCCCAGGCGCGGCGCCGGTCTCGAGTCAGGTCCGTCAGTTCCACTGTGCCGGGTCGTCCTTGGGATCTTGCGAGACCTCGCCGGTGATGCGCGCCCGTTCCTCCAGCGCCCACCCCTCGCGCAGCAACGCGTCGCGTTCCCTCCTGCGTTTGATCGCGAGCAGAGCCAGCACCGTGATCGCCATCCACAGCACCGTCGAGCTGGTCACGACCGGCACCCACGTCGTCCAGAACGTCTCCCGCCGGAAGTAGCCACTTGCGAACCGGCCGACGCTCTCCCCGGTGGCGGCCTTGAAGGCGTCGTCGAAATCGGCGCCGCGCGAAACTCCGGCGAGGATCCTCCCTACCACGTCGTCGCCGTGCAGCCTCAGCAGATACCGCACGAGGGCCGCAGAAACCGCGTACGACCGGGCGACGGCCGCTGCGCCACTGGAGAACCCCGCGTCCAGCTCGGTGAGCGTGCGCGGCCCGCGCCCGATCGTGGCCAGGACGACGCGCGCGCCGTCCTCGATCCCCCACTCGCGGGCCGCCACCGTCGCCGTACCCTCGTTGAACCAGCGCGGAACGGCACCGCCGCCCGCGGCACGCGCGAGAAGCATGTGGGCGACCTCGTGGTGCAGGAGCGCCTCGAGGTTTCCGTCGGGGTACGAGGGGACGCGGCCCGGGAAGAGCACGATGGTGCCGAGTTCCGGGACCGCGTAGCCGCTCACCCACGATGCCACGTTCGCCGCGAGCCGCGAGCCCTCGGGTGCGAGCACGACACGGATCGGCGGGCCCGGCCGGTGCAGCCCCACGAGCTTCAGCACTGGACGCCAGTCCCCTCCCTCGAGCGCGCGCACGGCGGAAGCCTGGCGCGCCAGCGCTGGCGGCGCCTCGACCCGCAAGGCCAGCGCGCCGCCGGCCCGCGAATCGGGCGTCGCGGCCGCGAGAGAGACACCGAACACAACCGCTCCCGCGACCAGCCCGCGCCCCAGCAATCGTCCGACTTCCACGTCCGCCTCCCGCTCCAGGCTAGCAAATGCGGGAACGCCTCTCGCCCAGAGGAGGAACTCCGGTCAGCCCAGGAGTTCGTGGGCCTCGCGGAGGACGTCACGAATGGGGATGGACTGCGGGCACTTGGGCTCGCAGTCGCCGCACTCGATGCAGGCGTCGGCGGCCTGTCCCCGGGAGATCAGGATCGCCTTGTACAGCTGCGACGTGGTCGTGCGCGAGTCGAACATCGCGGCGGTGTTGACCATCGAGAACACGTCCGGGATGAGCACGCCGCTCGGGCACGGCAAACAGTAACCGCACGTCGTGCACGGGACCTTGATCCGTTCCAGGTAGTAGCGGCGGACCTCCCCGGCGAGGGTCAGTTCCTCCTCGCTCAGGGCCCCGGGCGATGCGAGGTCCGCCACGGCCAGGTTCTCGCGAAGTTGGTCTTCCGCGTTCATCCCCGAGAGGGCCGTCACGACCTCGGCGTGGTTCCACACCCATCGCCACGCCCACTCGGCAGGCGACCACGGCTTCCCGCCACGGGCCCAGATGCCCCGGACCGGCTCCGGCTGGTTCGCGGCAAGGAGACCTCCGCGCAACGGCTCCATCGCGATCACCCCGACGCCCCTGGAGGTGGCGAGCCGCAGCCCGGCGAGTCCCGCCTGGAAGTCCACGTCGAGCAGGTTGAACTGGATCTGGCAGAACTCCCAGTCGTACCCCTCGAGGACCTCGGCAAACGCGTCGGGCGAACCGTGGAAGGAGAACCCCGCGTGGGTGATGCGCCCGTCGCCCCTGGCGCGGTCGAGGGCGCGAAGGCCCCCAAGGCGTTTCACGGTTTCCCAGCGTTCGCCGTTGAGCGCATGGAGGAGGTAGAAGTCCACCTTGTCCGTGTCGAGGCGCCGGAGCTGCTCGTCGAGGAAACGTTCCCAGTCGCCCTCGGCGTTGACCAGAAACGTCGGGCACTTGGTGGCGAGCTGCACGCGCTGGCGGTAGCCGTCCTTGAGCGCGCGACCGACGAACGGTTCGCTTTGCCCGCCGTGGTACGGGTACGCCGTGTCCACGTAGTTGACCCCTGCGTCGATCGCGTCGCGCAGGAGTCGGGTGGCGCGGGTCTCGTCGATGCCGGCGGGGCCACCGTGCAGGACGGGCAGGCGCATGCAGCCGAAGCCGAGGATCGAGATCGGCAGGCCAGGGATCTTGGGGAAGCTCCTGTATCGCACCGTTGACCTCCATTGGAGGGGAAGGTCCCGACGGGTGGGCATACTACCGCGTCTGCCGGCTCGACCCGGCGACATGGCGGGCCGGGCACGGCGCCGCCTCTCAGGTCAGGGACGCAACCGCCACGGTCCGGAGCGTGTTTCCACTTGTAACCCTCTCCCCGAGTCCCACGTCTAGAATCCATGGGGGGATCACTCGCTCGAGGTCAAACCCCGGGGGTGTCGCGTCGGGGGAGGCCGGGACGGTGGCGCTTGGCCGCTGCAGGAACGGGAGTCTCGACACCATGACCACGTTGACGCGAATCGGCGTGACGGTCGCGGTCGCCTCGGTCGTCTGGGCCGCGAGCGCCGGGGCGGAGTTGTCTCAGCAGGGCAGCAAGCTCACCGGTAACGACGCGACGGGAGCGGCCTGGCAGGCGTCGGCCGTCGCCGTCTCGGCGGACGGAAACACGGCCATCGTCGGCGGGTACCTCGACAACGGCGACGCCGGAGCGGCCTGGGTGTTCACCCGCTCGGCCGGGGCGTGGACGCAACAGGGATCGAAGCTGGTGGGCAGCGGGGCAGTCGGGGACGCCGGCCAGGGCTGGTCGGTGGCTCTCTCCGCGGACGGCGACACCGCGATCATTGGCGGGCCCGGCGACAACAGCGGCACCGGCGCCGCCTGGGTGTTCACCCGCTCGGGCGGTCAGTGGACGCAGACGGGCGCCAAGTTGGTCGGCGCGGGGGCCGTCGCCAAGGCGAACCAGGGCTGGGCGGTGGCGCTGTCCTCGGATGGCAACACGGCCGCCGTCGGCGGTCCCGGCGACAACAACGGCGCCGGCGCGGTCTGGGTGTTCACTCGCTCGGCGGCCGTCTGGAAGCAGCAAGGGCTCAAACTCGTCGGGACGGGCGCAGCCGGACTTTCGGGGCAGGGCACTTCGGTTGCTCTTTCGGGGGACGCGAGCACGCTCGTCGCGGGCGGACCCCAGGACAACGAAGGCAGCGGGGCCGTCTGGGTGTTCTCTCAGTCGGCCGGCACCTGGACGCAACAGGGCAACAAGCTGGCCGGCGTGACGCCGACCTCGATCTTCTCGATTCAGGGCAGCGCGGAGGTGACCGCAAACTTCACCCAGCAGCCGCCGCCCTGCGTCGCCCTTGCCACCGCCGTGGCGCCCGCCGCGGACGGCACGATCGTCGTGAACACGCCGCCGACCTGTACCGGCGGGTACCTGCCCGGAACGCAGGCCTCCCTTTCCTTGACGCCAACGGGCGGGTGGACGCTGGCAGGTTGGAGCGGCAGCGGCGGGTCGTTCTCGAACGCCGCCGCGAACGACACGACGTTCACGATCGCTGCCACGGCCGCCGTCACTGCAAACCTTCTGGAGCAGACGAGCGCGTGCGATACGCTGGCGCTCGATGTCAGCCCAGCCGACGCCGGAAGCGTGACGACCGACACGCCGCAGAACTGCACCGGCGGGTACGTGCAGGGCTCGCGGGCCACCATCACGGCCAGCCCCGCGTTCGGGTGGACGTTCGCGGGATGGAGCGGCAGCGGGGGCTCGTTCTCGACCACGTCGTCGCCGGTGACGACCTTCACGATCGCCGGCAGTACAACCGTGACCGCGAACTTCACCCAGTCGTCGCTTGGCTGCGGCTCGCTCGCGGTGAGCGCGAACCCCAGCGGCGCCGGCAGCGTCACCAGCGGTGCCGCGCCCAACTGCAACCTGGGGTTCACGCTGGGAACGCCGATCCCGCTCACTGCGAACCCTGCACCGGGGTGGACGTTCGCGGGGTGGAGCGGGACCGGAGGCGTGTTCGACGACCCCACCGGCCTCGCGACAGGCGTCAGGCAGGGTACGTCCGTTTCAATTTCCACAGACGGGAACACCGCGGTCGTCGGCGGTTATGCCACCGGCGGCACCTCGACGGTCTGGGTCTTCGCGCGGGCCGGCGGGACCTGGGTCCAGCAGGGCAACCCGCTCCCCGCCGGGGGCGAGGCGTCCCTGGCACAGCAGGCGTGGTCGGTTGCGATCTCCGGCGACGGCAACACCATCCTGGCAAGCGAGCCGGGGGACAACGAAGGCACCGGCGCGGCCTGGGTCTTTACCCGTTCGGGCGGAGTGTGGACACAGCAGGGCGGCAAGCTGGTCGGCGCAGGCGCTTCCGGAACGGCGGAGCAGGGGTCGGCCGCGGCGCTCTCGGCGGACGGTTCCACTGCCGTCATCGGCGGGCCCGGCGACAACGCCGGCGCCGGCGCGGCTTGGGTCTTCGCCTCGGCCTCGGTGATCGACAACGCCACCGGCGACCCGAACACCGTGGCGATGGTGCCCTGACGGTCCCCGGCAGGCTAGCGCCGGCGGACGACCAGTTCGATCCCGGCTTCCGAGAAGCGGCGGGCGACCACGACCTCGTCGCGTAGCGCCCGCTGTAGCGCCTCCCCACCCTCGACAGGGAAGCGCAGCACCTCGAGGCCGGGCTGCGCCAGCACGGCGGCCGCCATCGCGGAGCGCAGCGCGTCGAGGCCCTGCCCGGTGAGTGCCGAGATCGCGACCACGGTGCGGCCGACCGGGGCCGGCGGCAACGTGCCGTCCAGCCGGTCGATCTTGTTGAGCGCGACGATGCAGCCCTTCGGGTCGACGCCGAGCGAGTCGAGGACCTCCTCGCCGACAGCGAGCTGTTCGGGCCAATCGGGGTGCGAGCCGTCCACCAGGTGCACGACGACCTGCGCGAGCGCCGCCTCGGCGAGGGTCGCGCGGAACGACGCCACCAGGTGGTGGGGCAGCTTGCGGATGAACCCGACGGTGTCCGCGACCGCCACGGCAAGACCGTGGCCCAGCTCGGCGCGCCGGGTGCGAGGGTCGAGGGTCGCGAACAGCCGGTCCTCGACCAGCGTCGAACCGCCGGTCAGCTTCTCGAACAGCGTGCTCTTACCGGCGTTCGTGTAGCCGACCAACGCCACGGCCGGGAGCAGCGCGCGCCGCTTGCGCTGCACCTCCCGCTCGCGTTCCACCTCGTCGAGACGCTCGCTCAGCAACCGGATGCGCCGCCGGATCACGCGACGGTCGCTCTCGAGCTGGGTCTCGCCCACCCCGCGGGTGCCGATCCCGCCGGCCTGCCGCGAGAGGTGCGCCCAGCGTCTGGTCAGCCGCGACATTTGGTAGGTGAGCTGCGCCAGCTCGACCTGGATCTGCGCCTCCCGGGTGCGCGCCCGCAACGCGAAGATGTCGAGGATGACGCCGGCCCGGTCGAGGACCTTGACGTCCGCCGGCAACGCCTCGTCGAGGTGGCGCGCCTGCGAGGACGAGAGGTCGTCGTCGAAGACGACCATCTTGGCGCCGTGTTCCTCGGCGAGGCGCGCGAGCTCCGCGACCTTCCCTTTCCCGATAAACGTCGAGGGGTCGGGGGACTTGCGCTCCTGCAGCATGCGGGCGACGACGACCCCGCCGGCCGTATCCACGAGCTGGGCGAGCTCGTCGAGGTGGGACTCGACCACCGTACGCAGCGCCCGGCCCGTGGCGACCCCAACCAACACGGCCCGTTCGGGCCCCCGCACGGGAACCGGCGTGCGCGCCGCGGCCGGCGCCGGCTGCTCCAACCCGCGGTCCCGGCCGTGGCCGCTCCCCGCCCCCTGCCGCGGGGCGCGCCGTGATCCGTTCCTTGCCATTCGCCGTATCCTACGGGGATGTGGGGGCACGGTCAACGATGCCCGTTCGACCGTTCGCGCGCCGGAGGCCGGGACGGGAGTTGAGAGTTGAGGTGGTCACTGGAGGACGCATGACGCCAGCTGAGGCAAGGGCGTGGCTCACCGGAGGGACACGGGTGCTCGACGGCGCGACCGGCTCCGAGCTGTTGCGGCGGGGCGTTGCGGCGGCGGGCCGAATGTGGGGCGTCGGCGCCCTCGTCGAGGACCCGGGGTCAGTCAGGGCGTTGCACCGCGAGTACGCGGAGGCCGGCGCCCAGGCACTCACCGCCGCAACGTTCCGGGTGGCGCCGTACGCGCTGCGCGGCGCCGGCATGGAGGACCGTGCGGGCGAACTCGCTCTCCTGGCGGTGCGCCTTGCTCGCGAGGGCGCCGCCGAAGCCGGGCGCGACGCGCTGGTGTTCGCCTCGCAGACGACCCTGGAGGACTGCTACCGCCCCGACCTCGTCCCCGCCGATGACACGCTCTCCCGTGAGCACGCGGCGACGGCGGACATCCTGGCAAGAGCGCGGCCCGATGCGCTCCTGCTGGAGACCTTCAACACGGCGCGCGAGGCCCGCATCGCGGCGACAGCCGCCGCCACCACCGGCCTGCCGGTGATCGTGAGTTTCGTTTGCCGCCGCGGCATGTTGCTGTCGGGCGAGGAACCGGGCGACGCGGCCGCCGCCGTGTGCATCCCCGGCGTCGTGGCGGTCGGGGTCAACTGCACCGCCGTCGAGGACGTGCTGCCCGCCCTGGTGAGGATCGCCGCCTCGACCCCGCTTCCCCTCGTCGCCTACGCCAACAACGCCTGGCACGCCGCGGACTCGCCCTGGCTGGCGGCGGAGCCGGTCCCCCCCGAGGGTTTCGCCCGCACCGCCGGGAGCTGGGCCGCAGCCGGCGCCAGGCTCGTCGGTGGCTGCTGCGGCACGGGCCCCGATCACATCGCGGCGATCGCGGCCCGCCTCGACAGCGCGCGGCGCTAGAATACCGGCGTGCACGAGCTTTCCGAGCCGTACGCCAGCCATTTTCCACCGCTGCTCGCGGCTGCCCTGGCCGAAGACCTCCCGGATCTGACCGGGCCCGCAGTGTTCGGCCCCGACGAGACGGTCACGGCGGCGCTCGTGGTCAAGGCGCCCGGCGTGCTCGCGGGGATGCCCGCGTTCGGCGCGGCGTTCGAGTTCCTCGACGTGCGCTGCCGTGTCGAAGCGCTGCGCGGCGACGGCGACGCCGTCCGCGCCGGCGACGAGGCCGCGCGGGTCCAGGGCCCGGCGCGCGCGGTGCTGGCCGCCGAGCGCACAGCCCTCAACGTCGTCACGCGGCTCTCGGGCGTCGCGACCCTCACCCGCCGCTTCGTGGACGCGGTCGCCGGGACGCCGTGCAAGATCCTCGACACCCGCAAAACGACCCCGGGCTGGCGCGCCCTCGAGAAGCACGCGGTGCGCTGCGGCGGCGGCAGCAACCACCGCATGGGCCTGTACGATGCCGCGATGCTCAAGGACACCCACCTCGCCGCCGCGGGCTCGATCACCGCCGCGGTGTCTTGCGTGCGCGAGCGCTGGGGCGGCGGCGTTACGCTGGTGGTGGAGTGCGCCGACCTCGCGATGGTCGAGGAGGCGCTGGCCTGCAAGGTGGGACACATCATGCTCGACAACATGGACCTCGCGGAAGTGCGCGGCGCCGTCGCGCTCGTCGCCGGCCGCGCCCGGCTCGAGGTCTCGGGGGGCGTCACCCTCGCGACCGTGCGCGGTTTCGCCGAAGCTGGCGCCGACTTCATCTCCGTCGGCGCCCTCACCCACTCGGCGCCCGCGCTCGACCTCTCCCTGAAGGTGCGCTCGTGACGCTCGCGGACCGCGACCGCTGCGATGTCCTGATCCTGGGGACCGGCGTGGCCGGCCTGGCGGCGGCGCTCACGGCCGCAAGAGCCGGCGCCGATGTCCTGCTGATCTGCCGTCCGTCGGATCCGGCGGCGACCAACACCTGGCGGGCCCAGGGTGGCATCATCTTCCGCGGCGAGGGCGATTCGCCGGAACTCCTGGCCAAGGACATCCTCGTCGCCGGCGCCGACTACGGCCTCGCCGAGGCCGCGCGCTTCCTCGCCGAGGAGGGCCCGCGGTGCGTGCAGGAGTGGCTGATCGAGCGCCTGGCCGTGCCCTTCGACCGGACCCCCGGAGGCCGCCTCGACCTCGCCCTCGAGGGCGCCCACTCGGTGCCGCGCATCCTGCACGCCGCCGACAAGACCGGCGCCGTGATCGAGCAGGCGCTCCTCGCCGAGGTGCGCCGGACGCCCGGCGTCCGCATCGTGGCGGGCGTCCAGGCCGTGGACCTGCTCACGACGCACCACCAATCGCGGCGCGCCGAGGACCGCTATGCGCTCGACAACCGCTGCCTCGGGGCGTACGCCATCGAGGCCGCCACCAGCCGGGTCTGCACCATCCTCGCCTCGGCCACCGTGCTCGCGACCGGCGGCGCCGGCGCCCTCTACATCCACACCTCCAACCACCCGGGCTCGATCGGCTCCGGCTTCGCGATGGCCTCGCGCGCCGGCGCTCGGCTGCTCAACCTCGAGTTCATCCAGTTCCACCCGACCTGCCTGTACGTGCCCGGTGCGCCGCGCTTTCTCATCACCGAGTCCCTGCGCGGCGCCGGCGCCCGCCTCGTCAACCGCGAGGGGGAGCGCTTCATGACGAAGCACCACCCGCTCGGGGAGCTGGCGCCGCGCGACGTGGTGGCGCGCGGGATCGTGGACGAGCTGCACCGCACCGACTCCGAGTGCGTCTTCCTCGACCTCGGCGAGAACGGCGACGAGCTCGCCACGCACTTTCCCAACGTCAGCGAAAACTGCCTCGAGTACGGCATCGACATCCGGCGCGAGCGCATCCCCGTGGTGCCGGCGGCGCACTACACCTGCGGCGGCATCGTCTCCGACCTCGCGGGCCGCACCACGATTCCCGGCCTGTACGTCGCGGGCGAAGCCGCGTGCACGGGCGTGCACGGCGCCAACCGCCTGGCCTCCACGTCGCTGCTCGAAGGCCTCACGTTCGGTCTCGCCGCCGGGGAGCACGCCGCCAGCCGCGCGCGGCGCGCCCCTCTCCCGGAGAACCTGGCGGACGTGATCCCCGACTGGGAACCGGTCCCCGGCCCGTCCAACGAGGACCCGGCGCTGATCGCCCAGGACTGGTCCTCGCTGCGCCACACGATGTGGAACTACGTCGGCATCGTGCGCACGCCCGAGCGCCTCGCGCGTGCGGTCGCGGACCTCCGCCACCAGCAAGGCAGACTCACGGAGTTCTACCGCTCGGCGCCGATCTCGGCGGCGCTCGTGGACCTCGTGCACGGGTGCACCGCCGCCGGCCTGATCGCGGCCGCCGCGCAGCGGAACCCCACCTCCGTCGGCTGCCACTACGTGGTCGGAGCGCCTGTGCGCCCCGGCTCGGAGACCTGACGGCGGGACGTGGTGCTGCAGCAGGTGGTAGCAGGAAGAAGGTAAAAGGGAGAAGGACGACGTACGGCAGCCTGGCGTCCATCGCTCGTCCACGTTCCGTCTTCCGTCTGCCATCTTCCTTCTTCCCTCTCCCTGCTTCCTCTCCCCGACGCTCGCCCGACCGTGCCCGCCTGGTAGCCCTTTGCATCGCGGCCCCCGTGCGCTAGGCTGCCCGCATGACGTACGATCGCAACGCCGCGTGGGAACTGCTCTGCGAGTGGACCGCCAACGCCAACCTGCGCAAGCACGCCCTCGCCGTCGAGGCCGCGATGCGCGCGCACGCGCGGCGGCTCGCCGCCGACGAGGACGCGTTCGGAATCGTCGGCCTGCTCCATGACTTAGACTACGAGAGGAACCCCACCGCCGAGACGCACGTGTACGCCGGCGCGAAGGTGCTTCGCGAGCAGGGGTGGCCGGAGGCCTGGGTGCGCGCCATCGAGGGGCACTCGGACTACACCGGCGTGCCGCGCGACACGGAGATGGCGCGCTGCCTGTTCGCGGTGGACGAGCTGACCGGCTTCCTCACCGCCGCCACGCTGGTGCGCCCCGACAAGGCGATCGCCAACGTGCCCGTGGAATCGGTGCTGAAGAAGATGAAGGACAAGGCGTTCGCGCGCTCCGTCAACCGCGACGACATCCGCCGCGGCGCCGCGGAGATCGGCATGGAGTTGCCGGCGCACATCGAGTTCGTGCGCGCCGCGATGGCGTCGATCGCCGCCGACCTGGGGCTCGCCGGTGCGCCGTAGCGTCGCCGTCGCGCTCGCCGCAGCCGTGCTGCTGGCCGCATGCGGGCGGACGCCGGTGCCGGTGCGGCTGGCGGGACTGCACCGCGTCCACGTCTGGACCGGCGCCCGCGCGGCCCGCATGATGGCCGAGCTGCACGGCGCGGAGGTCGCGCCCCGCGACTCCACCGTTGCCGACTACGGCGCCCCCGGCCAGCTGCGGATCTGGATTTCGCGCTATCCGGACGAGGTTCACGCCATGGAAGTGCTCGCCCGGATGGTCGAGGGGATGCGCAGCGGGCGATCGCCGTTCGCCACGCCGCAGCAGCTCCAGGGGCCGCCCGGACGCTGGTTGACGGTCGGCCCCGGCGGTCACAACGTGGTGTGGACGAGCGGCCCCACCGTGTACTGGCTGCAGGGGGAGCCAGACGCCGTCCTGCGCGCCGCCGACGAACTCCCGCCGCCGACGCGCGGCCAGCTCGCCTGAGCGGGCGGGACCAAGCCGGCCGGGCCGAGGAGAGCCCTCCTGCACACGCGCTAGAATGAGGCGCGAGGAAGCCTTGCCCATGGGGGGAACGACCACGCCGCAGCACAAGATCCGCTTCGTTACCGCGGCCGCGCTGTTCGACGGCCACGACGCCGCCATCAACATCATCCGCCGCCTGCTGCAGGCGCACGGCGCCGAGGTGATCCACCTCGGGCACAAC
>NCBR01000181.1 GCA_002279285.1 Acidobacteria bacterium 37-71-11 | reverse complement strand
TCTAGAGGCAATAGGCGGCCGCCTGCAGTGGTTGTGGTCCGTGTGGGAAACAAGGTTGTGTTTGGCTTCTTGGGTGGCCGGCGGTCCGCTGACGGACGCCTCGAGGCCCCCGTGGCCGACTGTTGCGACGACGCCGCGTGCGAGGTCGAGAAGCTGCGGACCCGGCAGATCTCCACGCTCCGGATCGTGTTCGGCATCAACGCGGTCATGTTCGTCGCGGAGCTGGTCACGGGCGTGCTTGCAGGTTCGGTCTCGCTCGTTTCGGATTCGCTGGACATGCTCGGGGACGCGCTGGCCTACGGGCTCAGCCTGTACGTCGTGCGGCGTTCGGCGCACTGGAAGGCCAGGTCCGCGGTCTCAAGGGCGCGATCATGGTGACGTTCGGGCTCGCGGCCCTCGGGCAGGCGGCCTACAAGGCGTGGGTCCCCCATCCCCCGGGTTTCGCGGCCATGGGCCTCATGGGGGCGGCCGCTCTCGCCGCGAACGCGACCTGCCTCGGCCTCCTCTGGCGCCACCGGTCCGACGACATCAACATGCACTCGGTTTGGGTCTGCTCGCGGAACGACATCGTCGCCAACGTCTCGGTTCTCGTCGCGGCCGGTCTCGTGTGGTTCTGGCGAACGGGTTGGCCTGATACCATCATCGGAGTGGCGTTGGCGGTGTTCGTGCTGCGGTCGGCCCTGCGTGTCCTTCGGCGCGCCCGGTCCGAGCTGCGCGCCCCCGCCCTGGCCCCGTAGGGATCATGACTGAAGTTCAGGAGGCGGCGAGACACCGCTTCTCGACGGTAGGACCCGCGTTGTTGGCGGCGGCCCTCTTCGGGGCCACGGCGCCTCTGTGCAAGCTGCTGCTGGGCGATGCGGCCCCCCTCCCGCTTGCCGCGCTGCTGTACCTGGGCTCGGGTGTCGGGCTGGTGGCGTGGATGGTACTCCGGCGCGTCCTGGGCGCCGGCGGGGGCAGGGCGCTGGGTCTGCGCGGCGCGGACTGGTTCACCCTGGGCGGGGCCGTTGCCGCCGGCGGCGTCCTGGCGCCCATCCTCTTCCTCGTGGGGCTCTCCGCCTCCCAGGCGTCCACGGCCTCACTTCTGCTCAACCTCGAGTTGGTCTTCACGACCCTGCTCGCATGGACGCTCTTCAGGGAGGGGTTCGAAGCGCGAGTCGCCTTGGGGCTCGCGGTCGTTCTCGTCGGGTGCATGGTGCTCGCCTGGCCAGAGAGCGGTTTCCAAGTGTGGGGCGCGGGCGCCTTGCCCATCGCCGGCGCGTGTCTCTGTTGGGGGCTGGACAACAACCTCACCCAGCGGCTCGCGGCCAAGGACCCAGTCCAGATCGCCACCATCAAGGGCCTGGCGGGAGGAACCGTCAGCGCGGCGCTGGCCTTTGGGCTGGGACAAGCCTTTCCGCCTGCGGCGCCGCTCCTGGCCGCCCTCTGTGTCGGGTTTTGCGGGTACGGGCTCAGCCTGGTCCTTTTCGTCGTATCGCTGCGTCGAATCGGCACGACGCGGACGATCGGCGTCTTCGCCGCCGCGCCGTTCGTGGGGAGTTGCCTCTCCCTTCTGATATTGGGTGAAGCTCCGAGGCTGAGCCTATTCCTGGCGGCAGCGGTTCTGCTGGTCGGCCTGATCGTTGCCCTCGGCGGCCACCACGTCCACGTGCACACGCACGCAGCGGAGGTCCACGCGCATCGGCATGATCATGACGAGCACCACAAGCACGGCCATGACCGGAGCGAGACCGGCGACGAGCCGCACGACCACGCTCATCGCCACGAGCCGTTGGAGCACGCCCACCCTCACTACCCCGACCCCCACCACCGGCACAGGCACTGACAGAGCGATGGCGGACATTCCACACGCCAGCCCCGCGGGCTGAAGTCCGCGCCTACAGCCCGCGCCTACCAGCCGTTGACCCTGGCCGTGCAGTCGGCCCTGATGGCCGCTTTAGGACCACGGATTACGCTTCGGTCCACACCCTGCGGTTCCGTATGTAGGGGCGGCCCTTGCGGCCGCCCGCGGGTGGGGGAGGCGCGCGCGCTGCCATCGCGGGCGGGGACAAGCCCCGCCCCTACAATTGCGTTCCTACACGCCGACCGTTCACGCACCACGGACCGCCGGCCACGGATCACGTCTCTTCAGTGCCAGGAGCCCGGTGCCCTGCCTTTACCGTGGCAAGGCGGGCGATCGTCTCGATGGCGATGGCGGAGACGGCGGCGCCGTAGTCGAGGTCGATGTTCTCCATCGTGTCGTGGGTGTCGTGGTAGCCCTGGCGGTTGATGTCGTAGTCCTCCATGAACAGCGCGGCGGGCACGCCGACGTCGGAGAAGATCTGGCCGTCGGTGTTGTACAGCGAACTTCTCGACTCGAAGTGGAGGCGGACCTCGCCGCGCATGCGCGGGTGCTCGGCCACCGGCGGGATGACGGCCGGGTCGGCGCTGCGGGTGCCGGGGCCGCGGCCGCGCCGCTCGGGCGTCGCGTTGAGTTGCTCGGCGAGGGCGTTCCACGCCTCGTTGGCGAGGTGAGCCGCGAGCGCGACGCGCAGCGCGCCGGGACCGTCGCCGGGCGCGATCTGGAAGACGTACGGGCTCGAGGCGCGGTTGTGGGCGATCATGTCCATCACGACGAGGCCGGCGACCCGCGCCGCCGAGAGGTCCACGGCGCCGTCCTGCCCGCGCAGCACCATGGCGCGCTCCATCAGCGCGCGGCAGAGGGCGCGGGCGCCCATGCAGTCGGCGGGGAACTCCTCGCCGGTGAGGTGCACGAGCCAGACGTCGCGCTCGAGGCGTCCCTGCTTCGCGAGCTCGAGGTACAGCGGCGCGGCCTGGAGCAGGGTCGCGGTGGCCGAGTGGTTGTCGTCGGCGCCGTGCGCGGCGAGGCGCGCCCCCGAGCCGCCCTTGCTCGTGTCGTAGACGTCCTCCATGTACGCGGTGTCGTAGTGGTCGGCGAGGACGACGGCGTGGCGGCGGTCGCGCCCGGGGATCACGACGACGATGTCGCGCTCGTGCGCCTTGCCCTCGTGGTTCGCGAGCCAGCCGCCGAAGTCGGCGAACGGGAAGTCGGTGCGCCAGGCGAACGGCAGTTCGCCGCAGAGCGCCTTGCCGGCCATGCCGGCGGCGGCGATCGCCTGGCGGTGGCGCCCGATCAGGTAATCGCCCAACTCTTCCAGGTCGCGCCGGTCGTGCGGTTCGTGCGCGCGTGTCACCGGGTCGAGGACGCAATCGGCGTTGTCCTTGGTGAGGTAGCGGCCGTGGGCGAGGGTGGCGATGTCGCCCCAGTACGCCTCCTCGAAGGTTCGCGTCGCGGTGGAGTCGTAGGTCAGGGAACCGAGGCGGCTGCCGTCGGCGCCGGTTGACGCCGGCTCCAGAAGCGCCTCGAGCTCCTCGCGCACCCGGCGGCCCGCGTGCGGATCGGTGGTGTGGGCGGGGAGCGCCTCGATCCACGCCTCGACCGTCTCGTCCTTGGCGAGCTTGAGCAGCCGGCGCGCGAACGAGCGCGGCAGCGGGCGCTCCCCGAGCCCGCGCCACGCGGCGGCCAGGGCGAGCACGTTGGCGGCCTCGTGCGCGCCGCCGTTGCGACGGCGGATCTCGGTGACCGCGGCACGCTCGAGCAGCCGGCGAAGCAGCCGCGGGAACAGTTCGACGCCCTCGCCCCCGGCCTCATCCGGGGCCGCCGCGAGGTAGCCGAGCGGTCCGTCGTCGAGGACGGTTGGGGTGTTGGCGCCGGGCGGCACGAACGCGGCCAGCGGCCGGTGCCAGACCACCTCGTGCCCGCCGACCCGCATCGCCGGGTAGAGGAAGCGGTAGCCGAACGTGCCGCCGGCGAGGACGCGGTCGCGCGCCGCGGCGATCTCCTCGGCGTTCGCCTGTGGTCCGTCGAGGACGCGACGGAAGTCGCTCGTCCAGAGCTGGGCGTTGCGCGCCATCGGCTTGTCGTAGAGGCCCATCGCGGCGAGGTCGGTGGAGAAGAGCACGCGCGCGACCTTGTCGGCGCGGGTGAGGACCGCAAGCTCGTCGTCATGGCGGTGGACGCGGTCCCAGCGGTGCGTTCTGGTGAACGTCTCGCCCATGTACGCGTCGTGCAGCTCGCGCACGAGCTTCTCCGGCCCCGGTTCGTGCAGCCACCCGGACTGCGGGATGCGGATCCCCGGACCGCGGTAGCGTCGGGTCAGGCGCAGCAGCGGCAGCTGCATCGCCGCCGGCAGCTCCGCCGCGAGGCGGAGGAACGTCGGCATCCCCCAGAACGCCAGGCTGCCCGGGAACGGCAGCAGGTGGAGGTCGCCCGCGAGGTAGCGGCGGCGCGCGTCTTCGGGGAGCGAGGCGAACGGCCGGAAGGTGAGGAGATAGCGCACGTCGTCGAACGGGCCGTCGTCGCCGACGCTGAACCGGGCCGCCCACGATGGCGGATCCTCGGCCCACTCCGACTGCGGGTGGTGGGGTCCCGAGGGGAGGATGCGGAAGCCGAGCGCCGCGAGCCCGGTGGCGTCGCCCGCGTTTTCGCCGTACGCCTCGCGGAGCAAGCGGGAGAGGAACGCGACGGCATCGCCTTCGCCGGCTCCGGCCGCGGCGGTGAAGCTGCGCCAGAACGCCCGCTCCGGCCCGTGCTCGCTGGAGCCGAACAGCGTCCAGCGCACCCGCCCCTTGTCGTCCTGGGTGCGGGCGAGGGCGAGCGGCAGCAGCGCGACGAAGCGCTCGTGGCCGAGGTGCCCGGCGGCCGCGGCGAGTTCCGGCGGCCAGTACGGGTTGGAGGCGAGGTTGCGGCCGAGGTGGCCGCGGATCAGGTGCTCCTCGCGCCCTTGGCCGAGAGAAAGCAGCGAGGCGTAGACCTCGCGGGCGATGTGCGCGAGGCCGGGTGCCAGCTCCCACGCCTGCTCGGCCTCGGAGATCCGCCACCCAAAGGGGTCGTCCTCGGCGAAGAGGTCCACGTCGGGCTCGCCGTACGGCCTGCGGCCGAGCCGCGGGGCCGGCATGAACTCGGAGTAGGCGGGCAGGGGAAACGGGTCAGGTCCCGGTTCTCCGTACCCGGCGAGCAACGCCTTCCAACCCACGGACTCGCTCATCGCCACCCCCGCGATTCCCGCCCAGAGTACAACCGTGGCCGCTTCGCGCGCTCAGAGTGTCCGCCAACATCGACGGCAGGCTACAATTTCCGCGTGTCACGTCAGATTCGCATCGCGGGCGGCGGGCTCTCGGGGCTCGCCGCCGCCGTTCAGCTCGCCAGGCAGGGGTTCGAGGTCGAGGTGTTCGACCGGCACCGCGGCGGCGGCGGGCGCTTCGCCGGCGGCTGGCAGGTGCTCGAGAACGGCAGCCGCGACCTCGACGCGCTCGACGAGCTGCGCGCGATGGGCCTGGAGCCCGATTTCGCCACGGTCCCCGCGACCCGCGCGCTCTTCCTCGACGGCTTCGGAGGTACGCATGAGGTCGCGAGCGCGGCGCCGTACGCCTACTTCATCCGCCGCGGCGGCCCCGATGGGAGCATGGACTCCTGGCTGCGCTCGCTGGCGCTGGCCGCCGGGGTGACGCTGCGCGAGGGCGTGCCGGCGCCGGCGGACGCGGAGGTCGTCGCGACCGGCCCGCGCCAGGCCGACGGCGCCGCGCGCGAGCTGGTGTTCGCCTCGGACCTCGCCGACACCGTCGCCGTCCTCTTCGACCCGACGATCACGCCGACCGGCTACGCGTACCTGTTCTGCCTGGGCGGGCACGG